>JAZOQF010000164.1:0-11087 GCA_045655905.1 Acutalibacteraceae bacterium
ATAAGTATAAACCCACAGACTATGAATGATGCAGTCCTTGACGCTATTGGAAGAAAGCATACCACTTTGCAAACGGTCGAGTCGTTTAAACTTGCAAGGGAATTGGGCTTTTCTAATATAAATATGGATATTATTGCAGGATTGCCAAGTGACACGTTAGAAAGTTTTAAAAATACAGTTAATAAAATTTTGGAGCTTGACCCTGAAAGCGTAACGGTACATTCTTTGTCTATGAAACGTTCCGCAAATTTAAGTCGTGAGGGCAAGATTCCTGAAATTGAAATGGGCATTGTTGCAGACAAAATGGTAGATTTTGCTAACAAGACGTTGTCGGACAAAGGCATTGTGCCTTATTATATGTACCGCCAAAGCAAAACTGTGGGAAATCTCGAAAATGTTGGTTATGCAAAGAAAGGCTTTGAATGTCTTTATAATGTTTATATTATGGATGAAACCCATACCATTTTAGCTTGTGGTGCGTCGGCTGTTACAAAGCTGAAACAACCACGTGGCAGTTATATTGAACGAATTTTCAATTTCAAGTACCCGTATGAGTATATTAACCGTTTTGAGGAAATCATTTCACGCAAGGACGGTATAAATAAATTTTATAATAATTTCAAGGAGGAAATATAATGGAATTTTTTGAAAATGCAGTTAACAGAGCAAAGGATGTTTTTGAAGTGGTGGTTGCTAAAACAGGTGAAGCTGTAACAACAGGCAGACAAAAGCTTGATATTGCAACACTTGAAAACAGATTGGCCAAGGATTTTGAAAGACTTGGCAGAGCTTACTATGAAACTATAAAGGATAGCGATGATGTGGCTGATGAGTTCGCAAATATCAAAGCTTCTATAGTAGAAAAACAGACAGAAATAGCTAAAATCAAAGAGGAAATGGGAAAATAATGAGCGAATTTAAAATCGGAATTATTGTTGCCGATGTCGATGAATATGTACCCTTAGCAAAAAGAATTGAGAGTGGGGAATATGAAGAGTATTCCTATCTTTCACGCAAGGGTCATAAATTCGAGGTTTCCACACAAAACGGCAAAGCTACTGTTATATCGGTACTCTGCGGTATCGGTAAGGTTAATGCTGCTGTAATCGCATCACACTTTAAAACAATAGGCTGTGATATGATTTTGAATTATGGTTTGTCAGGTGGAATCAGCGGTATAAAAAAAGGCGAATTAACCATAGCAACAGAGTTTGCAGAACACGATTTTGACCTTTCCGGAATTGGTTACAAGCTTTGTGAAAAGCCCGGTCAAAGATATATTTATAAGTCCGATGACCGATTGAATTCTTTGATGGACAAAATTTTAAAGGATGCTAAAAAGGGAATTGCTGTTTCGGGCGATAGTTTTATTTGTGATGAAGCTGTAAAAAGCAGTATGAAAGAAAATTTCAATGCTATGTCGTGTGATATGGAAACTGCCGCTATTGCCTATGTGTGTGATTTTGGCAATATACCATTTTTATCACTCAGACAGGTTTCTGACGATGCAGGTGATGATGCGGCATCAAGCTACAAAGATGTTATCGATAATTCTCAGATAGTTCTTTCGGATATAATTTTCGACTTTATAAAGGTTGTTATAGATTCTTATGAAGAATAAAGAACAAAATTTTACCCAAGCGGGAGCGGTTTTACTTTTTTCTGCAATAATCGTTAAGATAATCGGTGCGGTATTTAAAATTCCGCTGTCTGCTGATTATGTTTTGGGTGATTTGGGATTTGGCTATTTTTCTTCGGTGTATGATTTGTATATACCGGTATACACCCTTGCTTTGTCAGGCTTTCCTGTGGCTATCGCTAAAGTAGTTGCGAACTTTGTTGCGAAAAAAGATTTAGAAAATGTCAGAAAAACATTCTTGCTATCCTACAAGGTTTTACTCTGTATAGGTATAATCGCCACCTTTGCGTTTTTAGGGTTAATGCCGATTTTTTTGGTACAAGGAGAAACGGGCTCGGTATATAGTTATATAGTGGCTTCGGTTTCAGTTTTCTTTTGCTGTATTATTTCGGTTTACAGAGGATATTTTGAAGGCTTTAAAAATATGATGCCAACAGCGGTTTCAAGTATTATCGAAGCTTTGTGTAAGCTTTTATTGGGACTTAGCGGTGCCTTTATTGCTATGAGGTTAACAGGGGACCCTGCCATCTCTTCTGCTGTTGCATTGGCAGGTATTACATTAGGAACTGTATTATCATGTTTATATCTTAAAGTCACATTTAAGCGAAATAATCATTTTACTGAAAAAATAAGCTTTAGAGAAAAGGTATATGACAGCGGTTTACTTAAAAGGTTTATTGCAGTGCTTATACCTGTTGCAATCGCCTCGCTTGTAGTCGGCATAACGGCTTTTATTGATTCCGTAACACTAATACCACAGTTAAAGGGTTTGATTAAAACTGTGGGTAATACTGACTTTTTGCTAAAGGGAACATTATATAGCAATATAACCCCGTCTGAGATACCGACTTTGCTTTATGGTATAAAGGGCAAAGCGCATACCCTTTTTAATTTGGTTCCCACATTAACCTCCGCTTTAGGTGTGGGTGCTGTTCCGCTAATAGCGGGATATTTTGCCGATGGTAATTCTACGGAACTGAAAAGAAATGTTAGCCAGTGTTTAAAGTATTCGGCTGTTTTGTGTATGCCGATAGCTTTTGGATTTATGTTTGTCGGTAACGGTATTACAGAGTTGCTTTACGGTGCTAAATCGGCCGAACTTGGCGGCAGACTTTTGTCGGTCTATGGTGTTGCCGCACTTTTTGGTGGAATGTCCATTCCGACCACATCGGTGTTGCAGGCGATAGGTAAACAAAAAAATGCGCTTATAAATATTATTTTAGGTATTGTTATCAAATTGCTTTGCAATGTGCTATTAACTCCGGTACTTAGTCTTAATATTTGTTCTGCTGCTATTGGAACATCGCTTTGTTTTGTTACGGTATTTGCTTTAAATATGATTTGTTTGATAAAGAATATAGGTGTGTCTTTTGACTTTATCGGTTGCCTTTTAAAACCACTTATAGCCGCGGTTTTATGCGGTTTTACGGCATGTATAATTAGTCGATTCGATGGCGATTTTAAAATTATAACGGCAGTATCAATAGCGGCAGCGGGAATGGTTTATTTTGTGCTTTTATTCCTTTTAAAGGTAATTATAAAAAGTGAACTTATAGAAATGACAAAATAGTAGGAAAAATATCATATTTTATAGTAAAATTTTCATAACTTTAAGAAAAATGACTAAAATCTATTGATTTTTAGGGTAAAGTATGGTAAAAATAAATAGTACATTTATTGTACATTTGATTATATGTGAACGAGGATTCGTTTAAAAATTTTATGGAGGTTCTTAAAATGAACAAAACTGAATTAGTTGCTGCAATTGCTGATAAGGCAGGTATTGCTAAGAAGGATGCAGAAAAGGCTCTTGCTGCTTTTGTTGACACCGTTTCCGGTGAGCTCAAAGCAGGCGGAAAAATCCAGCTCGTAGGCTTCGGTACATTCGAAGTACGTGCACGTGCTGCAAGAACTGGTAAAAACCCAAGAACAGGTGAGAAGATTGCTATCGCTGCTTCTAAGAATCCTGTATTTAAGGCTGGTAAGGCTTTAAAAGACGCTATGAACTAAAAGTTTTAAGCCGTCCTAAAAAGGACGGCTTGAATTTTGGAGTAAATTATGAGATTAGATAAATACCTAAAGGTATCACGCATTATAAAACGCCGTACAGTTGCGAATGAGGCATGTGATGCGGGCAGGGTCGTTGTTAATGAAAAGGTCGCCCGTGCTTCATACGATGTAAAGGTCGGAGATATAATAGAGATTACCTTTGGTTCAAGAAATTTCAAGGCTCAGGTGACAGCAGTTACAGAGACTGT
Source organism: Acutalibacteraceae bacterium (assembly GCA_045655905.1). Lineage (GTDB taxonomy): Bacteria > Bacillota > Clostridia > Oscillospirales > Acutalibacteraceae > UBA737. The sequence continues at coordinate 3,898 of JAZOQF010000164.1, forward strand.
CAGAAAAGATGATGCCGTGAGCCTTTATACAGTTTTGTAAAAACCGCAGTAATGCGGTTTTTTGCATATATAGCAGATATATTTAATATATTTTAAGAGAAAGATATATTGGAGGAACTGCTGTGGAAGAAAACATTCGCAAGAGTCATAACTTGATATTAGAAGACCGAAAAAAATTCACCTTAACGGGAGTTAGGGATGTTTTGTCTTTTGACGAAAATACAATAATGCTCGAAACGGATTTGGGGAGACTCGCAGTAAAGGGTGAAGATTTGAAACTCGGTCAGTTTGATACTCAAAAGGGTGACATCAGCGGTATAGGTAAGATTTATGCCGTTGTTTACACTCAAGATGAGCAAAGCGGTGGATTTTTTTCACGTTTATTTAAATAGCTATGTGGGAAATAAACAATTCACTTCAGCTTTTGTCTTTTGCCCGTGCGTTGATACTCGGAGTAATAATATGTTTGGTGTATGATATTCTACGGGCGTACAGAAGGGCATATGATTATTCGGTTATTGGAATATTTATTCAGGATGTAATATTTTCGGTAGTAGCTGCATTTGTTGTATTTTTGTTTTTACTTGGTGTGACCAATGGCGAAATGCGAGGATATGTCTTTTTAGGGATAACTATGGGTTTTCTTATTTCGAGGCTTACACTTTCGCGCATATGGTTTGCATTTTTAAAGTGGATTTTTTCTAAGATAAAAGTAGTATTTTCCTTGGTTTCGAGCTGTGTATATAAGAGTTTTGATAAAATAGAGGCGTATGTGTTGATTTTTTTCAAAAAAAGCCGCAAAACAATAAAAAAACTCTTGAAAATACAAGGTAAAATGTTGTATACTAAGGGCAAAAGAAATGATAGGGGTGGAGTGAATGAAACGAAAACCAAAAAAGAATAAAAGTATTATACTTCGCCTTTTTGTGTTACTCGTTTGTGGTTATTTCACCATCACTCTTGGAAGTCTCTGGGGTAGTCTTAATGAGAGCCTAAATGAACTCGAAACCTTGAAGGCACAGCTTGCCGAAGAGGAAAACGAGGTTAAAGAACTTAAGGCATTATTAGCGGCAGAGGATGACACACCGCTAATAGAAAAAGCGGCCAGAGAGAGACTTGGCTACGTTTATTCGGACGAGCAGATATTTATTGATATATCAGGTGACTGATTTAGCATTTCTTAATTTTGAGGAGGATTTCTTTTTCTTATGGATTTAGCAGTTGGGCAAATAGTTGAGGGTAAAATAACCGGTATTACCGCGTTTGGTGTTTTTATTGCGTTTGGTGACGGTAAGTCCGGTTTGGTACATATTTCAGAGGTCGCTCGTTCCTATGTTAACGATATAAACGATTTCGTGAAAGTTGGCGACCAAGTCAAAGCTAAGATTTTGACTATTGGTGAAGATGGTAAGATTTCACTTAGCATTAAACGAGCATTGGAGCCTGAGAAAAAGGAACCTAAGGAGCGCCGTGAGAGACGTCCGGTTGAGGTTCCCAAGCCTGATAATTCATTTGTGTGGACACCTAAAAAGAGCGAGTCTGCAAGCTTTGAAGAAATGATGAATCGCTTCAAACAAACGAGCGATGAGAAGTTTTCCGATTTAAAAAGAAAAAATCCGGAGGCTAAGCGTTCTAAGCGTGGCGCTATGAAATAATTTAAAATCAGACGGAACAGCAAAAGCCTTGTTCCGTCTTTTAATTGGGGTGAAAAAGTGATTAGGGAAATTAGCGTAAATGAAATCACAAAGGCTGTAAAAGAACTTTGTATAACTGCTAATAAAACTCTGCCCGAGGATATTATAAATAAAATTGCTAATGCAAAGAATACCGAAAAAAACAATCGTGCAATGAGTATATTAGGTGATATGGAAAAGAATATCGTTATCTCGGCTCAAAATTCTTTACCCCTTTGTCAAGATACGGGAATGGCTGTTGTTTTTTTAGAAGTGGGACAAGAAGTTCATTTCACCGGTGGACTTTTGAGGGATGCTGTAAACGAGGGTGTACGCCAAGGTTATGAAGAGGGTTTGCTTCGTAAATCCGTAGTTGCAGACCCTCTTGAGAGAGTGAATACAAACGATAACACACCTGCCGTAATTCATACTGAGATCGTAGCAGGGGATAAGGTAAAGATTACTGTTGCGCCAAAGGGTTTTGGTAGTGAAAATATGAGTGGGGTAAAAATGCTCACTCCGTTTGATGGTTATGATGGTGTTAAAAAGGCAGTTTTGCAGATTGTGAAATCAGCATCTAACAACCCTTGTCCGCCGATGGTAGTCGGTGTTGGAATTGGTGGAGATTTCGAACAGTGTGCCATACTTTCAAAAAAGGCGCTTTGCCGCAGCACCGATATTAGAAACAGTTCTAAACTTTATGAAAAAATGGAAAATGAACTTTTAGATGAAATAAATGCTTTGAATATTGGCCCTCAAGGTTTTGGGGGAAATACCACTGCATTAGCGGTTAATATTGAAACTGCACCAACCCATATTGCAGGACTTCCCGTTGCTGTAAATATAGGTTGTCATATAACAAGACATGCGACAAGAGAGATTTAAAATGGATAAAATAAATTTAGTAGCACCCTGTCTTTTTGGGGTGGAAAGTGTTGTGGCGGACGAATTTCGCCGTATGGGTTTTGAGGATATAGTAACAGAAAACGGTAGGGTTTTGCTGTCGGGTGACAGTAATATGCTCGCCCGTGCCAATATTTGCTCACGCTTTGCAGAGAGAATTTTAATAAATGTGGGAACATTTACAGCAACCACATTTACCGAGCTTTTTGATGGTGTTAAAGCGCTTGAGTGGGAGAGATATATCGGCAGAGACGATGCCTTTCCTGTTAACGGTTGGAGCATTAACTCTAAACTTTTCAGCATTCCCGACTGTCAGTCTATAATTAAAAAAGCTGTCGTTGAAAGGCTGAAACTTAAATACAAGATAAATTATTTTGCAGAAACAGGCCCTGAATACAAAATCCGTTTTTCAATTATGAAGGATAGGGTTACTATGATGATAGATACATCAGGTGACGGACTTCATAAGAGAGGGTATAGACGTAATTCTAATGATGCTCCCATAAAAGAAACACTTGCCGCATCAATGTGCGATTTGGCAAGAATTTATCCCGACACTAAGTTGTTCGATCCGTTTTGCGGTAGTGGCACCATTCTTATTGAGGCAGCCTTGATGGCGAAAAATATAGCCCCGGGTCTTAGACGTTTCTTTGCGGCCGAGCGTTTTGCGTTTTTAGATGATAAGATTTGGCGTGAGGAACGTACCCGTGCACAGGATTTAATAAGACCTACTGTTGATTTTGAAGCGCATGGTTTCGATATCGATAAAAATGCAATAGAACTCACTTTGGAAAATGCCAAAAAAGCAGGTGTGGAGAAGTATGTAAAGGCGACACTTGGCGATGTAAGGAATTTCACACCACCAAATGAAAGATGCTTGATTATTACCAATCCACCTTACGGCGAAAGGCTTTTAGACGTCAAATCAGCCGAGGAATTATATACTGTAATGGGTGAGCGTTTTATTCAGGGCGACGGGCAGAAATACTATGTAATCAGCCCTCACGATATGTTTGAAGACTTTTACGGCAAAAAGGCAGACAAACGCCGTAAACTTTATAACGGTATGATTAAGGCTCAGTTGTTTATGTATTTTAAAGGAAAATAGAATTCAGTAAAAAGCAAAAAACCAAGGACGTTTTGTCCTTGGTTTTTTTGTTTGAAGAACAGTAGTGCACACGAACTCACGTCGCGTGGTACAAGCTTTAGATTTGTACCAACTTGGACGGATTGGGTGTGGCAGCCTGCCACTGGTGGAGATGGCGGGAATTGAACCCGCGTCCGAAAATCTATTCATACAGGCGTCTCCGAGTGCAGATGCTCTTTTAATTTCCCTCAATGCCCGCCGAACATCAGGCTGACATATTAGTTAGTCCCTAAGTCGTGACGGCAAAGGGGACGCTCTGCCGTTCATGTTCACCGCTAAAATGACACCCTACTCGGCTCGCGGTAAGTCCGATTCGGATGAGCTGCCAAAATTAGGCAGCTAAAGCAACTTTATTGTTGTTAGTTAATTTTTAATTGCGGATTTTAAAGCGGTTCCGCACCGCTACTCGCTTCCTATACTGCAAAATCCCCGTCGAATCCTTTACATCCCCATATAAAGATTAACGGTTTTGCTCTTTTAAAGCTCTGTCAATAGCTCTGTCAGCGTCACGCTTTGCAGCAGTTTCACGCTTGTCGTGAAGTTTTTTACCTTTACATAGTCCTAACTGCACCTTAACAAGTGAGCCCTTAAAATAAAGTGATAACGGAACTAATGCCATACCTTCTTGTTTAACAGTGCCAAGCAGACGCATTATTTCACGTTTGTGCAGTAAAAGTTTTCTGTTACGTGCAGGTGGTTTGTTAAAAATATTGCCGTGCTCATAAGGGCTGATGTGCATTTGTTTAATTATCATTTCGCCATCATCAACACTGCACCAGGCGTCTTTCAAATTAACGCCACCCTGTCTGATAGACTTAACCTCGGTACCTGAAAGGGCAATTCCGCACTCAAGGCTTTCAATAACAAAGTATTCGTGAAAAGCCTTTTTGTTTGTAGTAATATTCTTAATATTTTCCACAAAATCACTCCTTTCAAATTTTACCATAATCTTTGAAGAAAAAAGGTCGAAAAAAAGGTGCCGATACAAAAGGTAAAGGCACCGTTTTCCGTTTTACCGATATGTTAATTAGTCTTCGGCAATAGCCTCTACAGGACAACCTGCTGCACAAGCGCCACAGCTAATGCAGGTATCTGCATTGATCTCGAATTGAGTATCACCCTCTGAAATAGCTTCAACAGGGCAAGCGCCGGCACACGCACCACAGCTGATGCAAGCGTCAGAAATTTTATAAGCCATTAAAAACACCTCCATAATGTGGATTTTGAAGCTTTTAACTTACAATACACATTGTAACATAATTTAAGGAAAAAGCAAGGAAAATATTAAATAATAACACAAAATTTAAAATTTAGTCATTTTCTGTGTTTTTTTGTGAATTTTTTCCTTTGTATCCTAAGAATTTAACCTCATCACGATGTACCTTAAAAGGTACTGAGTCAACATCGGTTAACTTAACAATCAAATTACCGCTTATCATATTACAGTCAATAACTGTAGCTTTTCCATCACGTGTATTAACCAATGCACCAACCTTTGGTGTGAATGATGATAAATGCTCATAAGCGTCTTGCTCGTACTTAAGACAACACATAAGTCTGCCACAACTTCCTGAAACCTTTGCAGGATTAAGTGACAATCCTTGTTCTTTTGCCATTTTTATAGAAACTGCCTCGAAATCGTTAAGGAACTGCTTGCAGCAATAAGGCTGACCGCAAATACCGATACCGCCGAGCATTTTAGCCTCATCTCGCACACCGATTTGTCTAAGCTCAATTCTTGTGTGAAATTCGCTAGCCAAATCCTTTACAAGCTCACGGAAATCAACCCTGTTGTCAGCAGTGAAATAAAACACTATCTGACTCGCGTCGAAAGAATATTCAACCTTAGTGAGCTTCATTTCGAGTTTGTGTTCGGCTATCTTCTTCTCGCAAATTTTAAAGGCCTCGGCTTCCTTTTTGCGATTTTCTTCGATTTTTTCATAATCCTTTTGATTTGCAAAGCGAAGCATTTTGCGAAGTGGCTGAACTATTTTGTCATCAGGCACCATATGATTGCCTTGACTAACGGTAGCCATTTCTTTGCCTTTTTGCATCTCAACGATGATTTTATCGCCTATTTTAACATCATTTCCTGCGGGGTCAAAGAAATATTCTTTGCCACCGTTTTTGAATTTGATGGATACAACCTCTGTCATATATATCTCCGTTCTGTGATATTTAACTTATATATTTTTTTGCCGCAGCCACAAGGTTTGTGAAAAGGAGCGGCAAATTGATGTTGGTCACAAGACTCTTTTCCAAAAATAGAAGTTTGTCATAAAACTTTGAAAGGGAAGAAGCCATATGTGACTTGGGATTTTTCTTAATTTCTTCTACAACATAAATCTTTAAGTCTCTGAAAAGATTTGCAGTTTCAACTCTATTCTTTTCAAAAGGAATGAGGATATTCAACATACCCCATTGGTCGCCCCTTAAAGCTGACTGTAAGAATTCCTTTGCAAGATGGGAAGTTTTGGCATCAGAGTTTCCTTTTAAAATTTCTAATGCTTTGCCAATGTTATTTCGGGTGTCTTTTAGCGCATTTGTTATATCCTCGGTGTTATAATCTGTTGCAGAGGATATGTACTCAAGCGCTTCGTCACTTGTGGGAACGTTTAAAGAGAATGTAACACAACGGGAAATAACAGTTGTTAAAAGTGAAGCCTTGCTTTCTGCAATGAGAATAAAAAATGTGTTTTGCGGTGGCTCCTCCAAAACTTTTAAAAGAGCGTTTTGAGATTCTTCATTAAGTGTGTCGGCATAGTCAATAATAAAGACTTTTGAGTTTGCGGTGTGCGGTTTTATATAGGCATTTGCCTTTAACTGTCGTATTTGCTTTACCGATATGCTCTTTTTTCCTTCTTCCGGAACAAGAGTAGCAATATCGGGGTGATTGCCGTCCTTTGCCAAATGACAGTTGTGGCAATTGAAACAAGGGACTTTGTCGTCACTACATACAATAGAAAAGCTTAGGTATGTAGCAAGCGTGTGCCTGCCCGTGCCAACATCGCCATCAATTAAAATGGCGTGGGGAAGATGGTGCTCTTTAAGCGCACTTTCTATTGAAATACATATTTTACTGTTTCCTGCAAGGGGAAAACTCATAGTACAAAACCAACCTTTTTCATAGCTTTGAAATAGGTTTTACGTGCAACTTTTTCAGCCTTCATAGAACCTTGTCTGTAAAGTTCTTCGAGTCTAGCTTTATCTTTAATTATTTCATCGTAACGGGCTTTGATTGGGGCTAATTCATCTGCAACAGCCTCGCCAACGGCGAGTTTGAATTCGCCGTAACCTTTACCGTCAAATTCTTTTTCGATTTCTTCAACAGTCTTACCGGTAACGGCAGAATAAATAGTTATAAGGTTAGAGATGCCAGGTTTATCCTCGCTGAATTTAACCGAGGAATCGGAATCTGTTACGGCTCTTTTGAATTTGCGAATGATAGTATCTCTGTCATCAAGAAT
>JAZOQF010000165.1:0-4286 GCA_045655905.1 Acutalibacteraceae bacterium
CATTATGGGAAGTCCTGTCGAAAGGGTAGACCACACGTTAGCAGTTATTAGTCTGTTAATTGCAATTTGGTTTGGAATGAGATATGTGATTTCGCTTTCTCCGTAGGCACAGCTCGATTTTGTGTCCCATTTAAACTGTGCTAACGGATAAAGGCTAAGCTCGGTTGAAAATTCGGGACGGACAACAGCGTTAGTTGTTACCTTAATTCCTTTAATCTGAATGGAGCCGTCGCGGGTATATGCCTTATAAAGCTTGGTTAAAACCTGTACCTTGCTGTTTTTTGATGATTCTTCAATAGCGGTAAGGGTTGACATATCGGCGCCGTAGGCAGCCGCCTCTCTTAATATTGCGTCAAGATTTTTATTGGCTGAAATTATAATATAAGGCTGATTTTGTATGTTTTCGCAGTACGGGTCGCCGAAAACTACATCCTCAATTTTAAGCAGTTCGCAACTAATATCACCCTTTATCGCAACCTCGCCCTTGCTGTCGGCAAATGTGCCGGTTTTAAGGCTTGGATTCCAGTAGGTATAAAGTAGAGCCGTACCCGAGATATATGCATTTTTAAGCACAGCTGAGGACAAAGCGCCAAGATTCACCCTTTCGCATGTTACCGAGTAGTAGTCTGAAAGAGATGCCATAACGCTGTTAACCTCGGTCTCGGTTAAATCGCCCGAAAAATCTGTAACCGAATCAAAAGAAACGGTGGGTATTCCCTCGGCGGAAAACGCCATCGAGGTTTTTTCTCTTAAAACTTGTGACATTTTATAGTCACCGATTCGCTTAATTACATTGTGTCTGACAAGCGGACGGTCGGCACCGCAGTTGGCTCCGTACCATTGGTCGCCAATATAAAATCTTTCATTAATTCGGTTTTGTTCAAAAAGTCCTTTGCTGCCTAAAGAGGACTTGTACTCACAGCCTTTTTGATACTCGTTAAATATTTCTGTAGGTCTTAAATTCATAAAAATTCCTTCCTTTAGAAGTAAAGCCCAAACCGCAGGGCTCGGGCTTTACCTAAAATTTGGTTTACGCTACGGTAACGCAAGCAATGTTGGAATTGATTCCTGCAATACCGTTTACGGTTACCTTAACGAAGAAGTAGTGTTTACCTGCCTCTAAGTCGGTGGGTATTGCGAGTGAAGCGGCGTTTGCGCCTGCAACCTTAACGGCATCTCTGCCTGTTTCGTCAGCGCAAGCAAACCACTGATAGCTAAGCGCTCCTGTACTTGTTGCAGTTACGGAAAGATTACCCGAAATACCGCCTTCGGTTACAGATTTGTTAGCGGGCTGAGATGTGATTTTAACCTCGGGAGATACCCAGCACCAGATAGCGTCAAGGCCGCTCTTTGCTACGAATACATCGTAGTAAATACGGTAGTCAAACTTGAATGCATCTGCATCAAGGTTTTGCTCGGGAGTGAATATTCTCATATTCTCGGTTTTCTTAACAAGGTGAGCGCCCTTTTTGGGACAAACCAACATATAAATGTTGTGTGCATTGTCAGCAGGAACAAATCCGCCGGCAGCGTTGTTTTGGAATGTGTAAGCGGTTTTCATTCTTTCGCTTACAACGGGGATAAGCGTTACACCGTTCAAGGACTTAACCTTTAGGTTAACATCGCCCTGTTTGAAATCAGAAACTGTAATCATTCTTGAAATCTCAGCAGAGTTCTGAAGGATAGCGTAAACGTGGCTGTCGATGAAAGCTACAAGTTCTTCATCGAAACCTACAACAGCCTGAACCTCGTTTATGAGGTTGATAAGGGTTTCGAAAGGAGCTTCCATATCACCCTCAAGAGTGTTGGCTCTTGACTGTGAAAGACCTGCAAGTTTAGAGATTACATAAGCATCACATTCTGGAACTACCTTTGTGCGAACGTATTCACCTAAAATTTGGCCTGCAAGATTTGCAATGCCGGTTTCGTCCATATCTTCACGGTCAATCTGCAAAGAACGAGCACGGTCCATAGCCATTGTGTAGGAAGCGTTTGAAACCGTGATAGCGCCGCGTGAAAAACCTGTGTCACGGTCATAGTCTGCAAGACCTTGGAAGTCAACATCAGGGATAATAACGGTTTTGGCACCTACGAACTTGGTAGCAAGTGCGTTGTCGGCGAAGAAACCGGTAGCACTCTTTTGAGCAAACATTTTGTCAAGCTCGGCGGTATAACGTGTGGTGTTTTCAATAGAATTGATAGACATATCTTTTTACTCCTTAAATTTATTTCCAAAGACCTCGTAAAAATTCTTCGGCCTCGGCGTTTTCGGCACCCTTTAAACTTGAAAGGGAACCGGTTGTTGTTTTTTCGCTCTGTCGCTGTTTTGCGGCGGCAGATTTTTTATTTTTTTCCTCGGCGAGTAAATATCTTAAATACTCGTCAAGTGGCAGGGTACCTTTAAGACGACTTTTCTCCAAAACCTCCTCGGGCAACTGCTCTAAAGATGTGATTTCAGGGAAAGCTTCGGTCAGCTCTTTTAAGCTGTCGGCAGGTTGTGAATTGCTCTCTAAATCAAGGAGTCTTTGAGCAATTTCTTCGTTTCCGCCACATTCTTCTACAAGTGTCTTTTTCTTGTCCGCGGTGTAGCGTTCACAAAGTTCGGAAATAAAGATAGGCACGCTTTTGTTTTCCCTTTGGGCTAGTTCTTTCAATGCGGAGAAATCTTTTTCAATCGCTGTGAACTTTAAACCCTTTTGGGCCAAGGTTGTGGCATCTTCTAAAGATAATTCCTTTATTTCCTTATTGTATTTTACGGGAATGGTAATTTCCTTTTCTTGTGACTCTGGTAGGTCTTTTTCGGTATTTTCCATTTTGTTACTCCTTTACTGTATGCTTCCGTCAAAATTTAAGAAATTTCTGTATTCATCGCTGTCCTCTGGTTTGAGGGTTGTTTTGCGATGAATTTTAGGTTTAACACTTTTTCCAAGACGAAGTCCTAAGAAAAAGGCTGCGACGGAAATTAAAATCAGTAGTATTAAAAACATTAAACATCCCATCCTTTGTATAAATTTGCGGTATCGGGCGAGGTTGTTACTGCCTCGCTGTCGGTTGTTGGGCGAAATAACTTTACATCGGCAAAGGCGTAGCGCAGAGCGTCGCAAAGATGATTGTCGCTGTCTTTTGGCAGTCGCAGTCCTCGTTCGTTCACTGTGTCAGAGTATACGTATGAAGAAAGTTCCCTAATCATATTGACACATTTGGGGTCCACGGTAATTTTGTATTCGTTAATAGCGGAAATTCCGTTAAGAATACTGTCTCGTCCCTTTAGCGAGGGGGTAATTCTGCTAATTCCAAGCCGTCTTAAATCATCGTTAGATTTGGGCTCGGCACTGTCGGCGCGTATTCGCTCCTTTGCAAAGCCGAGCGCTCTGATTCGCTCGGCAATATCGCTGTTCAAAAGCCGTTTTTCATAAAACTCACAAAAAATGTAGAGTTTGCGGTCAATGGGGTTTGCCTTAAAGCCGACAAAGGCGGTGGGGTCGTTGGTATAGCCGTAATCAAGACCGAAAAAGCATTTCCATTTATATTCCTCGTCCTCTTTTGTCTCGATTTTGCCTATATCCCAGTTTTCAAACACTAACCCTTCTGAAATGCCCCATTCGCCAAGACCTGCAACACGGTATTTACGCATATTGGTGCGTTTCATTCTCTCAAATACCTTGCGGTCGGTTTCGTCTAAAAACTCGTTTATAAGGTAGCAGGTGGAATAGGTGTCGCAGTCGGGAGCGGGGGTGTCGAAAAATCGTTTTTTCAGCCAATGCGCCTCGCTCCAAGGGTTAAAGGTTATGGTTGTTTGCTTGTAAAGGTGAGAGGGCATGCTTCCTCTCGGGACCGATAAATCAAGCTTGTCAAAATCGGCTTCGTGGGCAATTTCAAACCCCTCCTCTATCCACACAAAGTTAAGATACCCCTTTGGTACTGTGGTAGAGGCTAATTTTAAAACATCGTCAAACCCTCTGAAAATTATTTTCTGACCTGTTGGTAGATAGGTCATCTCCAAGGGAGAAACGGTGTTTTTCCAAAGATGGGAAACGCCGAGAATTCCTTGTGCCCACTGCAGTTGGGCAAAGGTGGAATCTCGGTGAGTGTTCATAATCTGTCTGACGACTAACAGATTACTGTCCTTTATTTTCATAATTCTGAAAATAAAATTAAGCGCTGTTGTGGCGCTTTTTTTGGAAGCCTTGCCACCCTTTAAAATGCGGTAACGTTTTTTAGAGTTCCAAAAATCGTCATAGCCCTGCCCCACGATTTCTGAAATTTTACGTTCTTGTGTCGTCAAC
>JAZOQF010000166.1:0-3319 GCA_045655905.1 Acutalibacteraceae bacterium
GAGCAGAACACCGAGCATAAAAATCCGAAAATAACAGCCCACTCAAATGCCTTTTTTGAAATGTTTATTTTAGTTTTCATAAAAAATATTCCCTTCTTGATTTCTGAAGGGAATATTGACTTAAAAATACTTTTTTATTCAGTTTTTAAAAATTATTCCTTTTTCTGACGGGCAAGATAAAAAACAAAGGATGTTTTCTCGTTTTAAAGCCTTTAAGCTTTTTTTAGCGTCCTGTTTATTTTCGAAAAAAGCAAAATATGTAGGTCCGCTGCCCGAAAGTCCAACACCCAAAGGTGAAAACGCTTTAAGATAGTTTTCGAGTGTTTTGTCCTCGTATACCTCGTTAAAGGAATTCAAAAATAAAGAACTAAGACCTTTAAGGTTATCATTTTTTAGATACTCTAAAGCTGTGTCAACATCTATTGGAGTATGCTCGCTGCTGTCAAGCTTTCGGTACATTTCTTTGGTCGAGGGTTTTTGCCCTGCCTTTGCGATTACGAAATAACCCTTTTTAAGTGGGGGTAATTCTTCTAAAATCTCACCAATTCCTTTAGCACGCATGGTGCCGCCACGAATGAAAAAGGGAACATCTGCACCTAAAACTGCCCCGATTTGTTCTAACTTTTCAACCGACAAATCGGCGCCATACAATTTGTTTAATCCCAAAAGCACCGCCGCTGCATCAGCGCTGCCGCCACCGAGCCCTGCAGCCTCAGGAATTCTTTTCTTTATATATATGTGTGCACCGCCGCTTATTTTAGTTTCGTCAAAAAATAAAGATGCGGCTTTAAAGCCTAAATTATCTTCACCCGAAAGATAGGGCTTTGAACATTTAAGTACAGTCTTATTCGCTTTTTTAATAGTGATAGTATCAAACAGAGTGACCGACTGCATAATACCGTCAAGCTCGTGATAGCCGTCAGCTCTTTTTTTACCCACATATAAATTAAGGTTAATTTTAGCGTTGGCCAGAAGGCGCACTGGAGTTTTAAAAAATGTCAACAAATCACCTCATTTAACATCAAGTGTATTTTAGCACAGCGAAAAATAAAGGTCAAGTCAGAGTATTCTGTGTTTTAGTTGAAATACTAATCTCGGAGGGATTGTTTTGGATAATAACGAAAAAAAGAATGAAGATACAGTAATAGACAGAATAAAAGAATTAGGCTCAGTTGAGGCGGGAGAGGGCAAGCACAAAATATACTGTCTTACCATAATAGGAGAAATTGAGGGACATAATGTTTTGCCGGAGCAAAGCAAAACTACTAAATATGAACATGTGATACCTCAGCTTGTTGCAATCGAGGAAAGTAAAGAAATAGAGGGATTGCTTATAATTCTTAACACAGTAGGCGGAGATGTCGAGGCAGGACTTGCAATTGCAGAACTTATTTCGGGTATGAAAAAGCCTACTGTTTCGTTTGTTTTGGGTGGTGGACATTCAATCGGCGTGCCACTCGCGGTTTCGGCAAAGAAATCGTTTATTGCTCCATCGGCTACTATGACAGTTCATCCTGTGCGTACAAACGGACTGATGATAGGAGTGCCTCGTATGATGAACCATTTCGCCCGTATGCAGTCAAGAATTACAGATTTTGTTGTTAAAAATTCCAATGTAACTGCCGAAAAATTCACCGAGCTTATGATGAACACAAAGGAAATGGTTACAGATGTGGGCTCGGTAATTTCGGGAGAAAAGGCCGTTAACGTGGGACTTATTGACGAAATAGGCACACTTAACGAGGTAATTGAAAATCTTTATTCAATGATAGAAGAAAACTAAATTTCATAAGGTTTTAAAAAACGGCGGTATTCGTCCTTAAAGCTTTTGTAGTAATTGCGGCTGGGATGTAATATTTTGCCGTTTTTTAGTATAATTGTCTGGTTGTTGTACCTACTTATGTGATTGAAGTTAACAACAAATGCTCGGCTAACTTTTGCGAAATGGCTCGAGGGCAGCCTGCTAAACACCCGAGCCATAGTTTTATGACAGCTTATGACCTCTTTTTCGAGATGTATAAAACAGTACTTGTTGTCAGCTTCAAGAAAATAAATATCATCGGTACTTATACATATTATATCATCGGTTGACTTCACCCAAAGTGGGTAATCTTTGCCTGAATTTATAAAAAAGTCATCAAGAGCCGGCAATAATTCTTCTTCCCATTTTGATTTAAGCAAAAACCGAAAAGCGCTGACCTTAAACGCTTCCAATATGAAATGAGTGCAATCACTTATAAAAATAATTGGACAAAAATTTTGGTTTCTCCTTAAAAATTTGGCTGTTTCAAGTCCGTTTATACCATTTAATCGGTAACCTAAAAATATTAAGCTGTAATCAGATGTAGTTGAAATAATCTCCTCGCCCGAATTAAAGCATTCTGCTAATATTTCCATTTTGTTTCTTTCGGCATATTTGTAAAGCATGCTTTTAAGACGGGAGGTGAATCGTTCATCAATGTCACAAATAGCAATTTTCATTTTAACCGTCCGATAAATATTGAAATATTGCTATTAGTATACAACTATAGACAAAATTTGTCAAGAATTACGTTTTTTTGAGAATTCACTCCCATAAATATACCTTTTACTCTAATTTTCGACATTATTTATATCACCTTTGTAAAAATGGCTAATAAGACGGAAAAGGGTTGATATAAATATGATTTAAAATCTGTGTTTACAAAAATTCAACCTTTTTCTTTCTTTATATGAAAGGATGGTTGAAAAAATGGAAAACGGGTGTTTGATTACCTTAATTAAAAAATTCAGAGAAAAGGATATGTCGGTATTTCCCGTGATTTTTGCCGAATTTGAAGGACTTATATACCACTATTCATTAAAGTGTGATGCCGAGGATATTTTTCAAGAACTCACGGTTTTTTTGCTCGAGCTATTATATAAGGTAGATATTTCTCGTTTTGAGGCACTATCGGGCGAGGGACTTAAAAGGTATATTGCAGTAAGCCTTAGGAACAAATATGTCGCTTTTTCAAAAGCCGATAGCGTTTTCAAAAGGAATAATGAGTATCTTGATGATTTCGTTTCGGTGGAACCTGATTTTTTAGGGGAATTTATTTTGCGTGAGGGTTTGGACAGGCTAACCCCGAAGCAGCGAGAAATTATAATTTTTAAGTATTTACATAACTACACAAATAATGATATTGCAAGAATTCTGAAAATTAGCCGTCAGGCTGTAAACCAAATAAAAAACAGAGCAGTCGAGACATTAAGGGAGTATTACGGATGAGGGAAATAACGATTTACAGGGTAAGAAAAAGTTTTGACGATATAAAATCCCAAAAGGGAGCATTTTTAA
>JAZOQF010000167.1:0-11585 GCA_045655905.1 Acutalibacteraceae bacterium
CGGCAGAGCAAATGAAATTGACCGAGTTATACAAATTCTTTGTAGGAGAAATAAAAATAATCCTTGCCTTATTGGTGAGCCCGGTGTAGGAAAAACCGCTATTATTGAGGGCTTGGCTCAAAGGATAGTTGATGGTAATGTACCTGACATACTTGAAAATAAACGCTTAATAACGTTAAATCTTACAGGTATGGTTGCCGGCACTAAATATCGTGGTGACTTTGAGGAAAGAATTAAAGGTGTTATTGACGAGGTTACTTCTCGTGATGATGTAATTTTATTCATTGATGAAGTACACACTATTATTGGTGCGGGCTCGGCAGAGGGCGCAACCGATGCGGCAAATATCCTAAAACCCGCTTTGGCAAGAGGCGAATTTCAGTTAATTGGTGCTACTACGATAAATGAATATCGCAAAAACATCGAAAAGGATTCTGCTTTAGAACGACGTTTTCAGCCTGTCACAGTTAATGAGCCGAGTGAAAGTGATGCTTTGCTTATACTGAAAGGTTTAAAGGACAAATACGAAGCTCATCACAAGGTTGTTATAACTGATGAGGCTTTAGAAACAGCGGTAAATCTGTCGGTTAGATATATTAGCGACAGATATTTGCCTGATAAAGCAATTGATTTAATTGATGAGGCTGCTGCTAAAGTCAGACTTAATGTCAGCGCTGAGCCTATTGAGTTTAGAAAACTCGAAGAAAAGATTTCTGACATTGAAGCCGAAAAAGAAGAAGCAAGCAATGCTCAGGAATTTGAAAAAGCTGCCAATCTTCGTGACAAAGAAATTGAACTTAAAACTAAGCTTTTGGAAGATAGAAAAGCTTGGCAAGAACAAAACGGTCACAGTAACGGCAAGGTAACCGCAGAGGATATTGCAGAAATTATTTCCCTCTCAACGGGAATTCCCGTAGCACAGCTTTCCGAGGCTGAAAGTGAGCGTTTGCTGCGTTTGGAAGATGAACTTCATCAAAGAATTATTGGTCAAGATGAGGCTGTAACAGCTGTTGCAAAAGCAATTCGCCGCGGTAGAGTAGGACTTAAAGACCCGAAACGTCCAATCGGCTCGTTTATATTCTTAGGACCTACTGGTGTCGGCAAAACAGAACTTTGCAAAGCGCTTTCTTCTGCAATGTTCGGTAGCGAAAATGCTATGATTAGACTTGATATGTCCGAATATATGGAAAAACATACTGTATCTCGTCTTATCGGCTCACCTCCCGGTTATGTTGGTTTTGAAGAGGGTGGCCAACTAACCGAAAAGGTTAGAAAGAAACCGTATTCTGTAGTCTTGTTTGATGAAATCGAAAAGGCACATCCCGATGTTTTCAATATGCTTTTGCAAATTTTAGAGGATGGTATTTTAACCGACTCTCAGGGAAGACGAGTAGATTTTAAAAACACCATAATCATTATGACATCTAATGTAGGTGCAAGGAAACTTACCGAAAAGAAGATAAGTTTTGGCTTTAGTGAGTCGAATGACATTAACGAAAATGTTAAAGACGCAGCATTAGGTGAGCTTAAAGCTACTTTCAGACCGGAGTTTTTAAACCGTGTTGATGACATTATTGTATTTTCAAAGCTTTCCCAAACCGAAATTGCTAAGATAGCACAAAAGATGCTTGAAAATTTGAAAGATAGAATTTCAAATCTTAATATTGATTTTAACTGGGATGAAAATGTAGAAATTGCATTGTCTGAAAAAGGCTTCGATGAGATTTATGGTGCAAGACCTTTACGCAGAGAAATACAAAGTAAAATTGAGGATGCTTTGAGTGAAAAAATCCTCGACGCCACAATTAAAAACGGCGATAAGGTTACTTGTGTATTTAGTGACGGAAAATTTGAATTCCAATAAAAAAACAACTCCCAAAAGGGAGTTGTTTTTTATGGTTTGCAGCGACTGCAAGCTCTATAACCTTTAGTGGTGCATTCATCTTTAGATGTGAAATACACTTTGTTTTCATCGTTCATATTTTTAGCGTATGTACAACTAAGTGTATGAAAAACCTTGCTGTTTTTGTTACCGCAATAACTTTTAGAACTTTGATTTTGATTGTTAATTACTGTTGTGCTTTCGGCTTTGATAGTGTCGGGCATACCATCATCAACGGTGACATTGAGCATAAAATCTTTGGCATTTTCATAATCATTAGCTTTCTCACCGTTAACATAAATTTCAACGTTATCTCTCTTCGCCGTTTCATTACTTGGCAAAGAATTGACATAGGTTAATGCACAAAGTGAAATTATAGCAATGATAGGGAAAATTATAATCCAATTAATTTTTTTAGAATTCATATTTTACTTCCAACTTGATTTTTATATATTCATTATATTTCACAAATTATAAAAGTCAAGAAGATTAACATTAACTATAGGGGGGGAGAAAAATACCAAGTGTTGGTGGAGTGTAAGTAAATATTGCGAATGAAATTGCTGTAATAAGTGTTAACAAAAGTGCAACTCTTTCAGAAAATTTTGTTTTGAATTTATTGCTGCTTAGAAGTTTGTTTTGTAAAATGACAGTTAACAAAACTGCAATATAATAAATGCTAATATTCAAAAAATCAAGATTTTTTCCAATTACACCTCTATAAGTATAAAATATTACTATAATTGTAATCATTCCGGCTATAATCGAAATTATCGATGATGATATATAATTTTTAGGTTTTTCTGTTATTGAAAAATAGCATACCGTAAAATATATTATAGCAGGGAAGAAAATCAGTTTTAAATGTTCCCACGTGCTTTCGTTAACAGGAAAAAACAAACCAACGACTCGAATTTGTCCTGTTAATTCGTATACGAAATGACCTAATGTTCCGAGTATTGATATTACAAAAAACGCTGTAGTCTTTTTACATTTTTTCATTTACTCCACCCCATATAATTATTATTAAATTGGCAATACTGTTTATACTAATATAACTTGACAAATTTCTTTTTAGAATGTAAAATTAATAGCAATATTTATGAGTATTTTTTATAGGAGTTTTTATATGAAATATGAAGTTTTGAAATTATTAGCAAGAAATGCACGTTACACACATGACGAAATTGCAGTTATGCTTGGTGTTGACGAGAAAGATGTAAAAAAAGCCGTTTCCGAGCTTGAAAGCGATGGAGTACTTAAGGGTTACAAAGCTATTGTTGACTGGGAAAAGACCGATAATGCACTTGTTTCTGCAATAATTGAAATTAATGTTATTCCAAAAGCAGGCCTTGGTTTTGAAGAGGTTGCAGAAAAAATAATGAAATATCCACAGGTTGAGTCAGTATATCTTATGTCGGGTGTATATGATTTGAATGTTGTGGTTAAAGGAAAGACATTGCAGGAAATTGCTTGGTTTGTTTCTAAAGAACTTTCAACAATTGATTCTGTTACTAATACTACGACTCATTTTGTTCTTAGAAGATACAAGGAAATGGATGTTGAACTTGTTTGCGGCGAAGATGACGATCGGGGACAACTCTGGGTATGATAGATTATAGCAAGGTTATTACTCAAACTGTTCGTGAGATGAAACCGTCGGGTATAAGACGTTTTTTTGATATTGCTGCAAGTATGAAGGATGTAATATCATTGGGTGTCGGAGAACCCGATTTTCAAACACCTTGGCAGGTAAGAAAAGCCGGTATTAACTCACTTGAAAAAGGTAAAACAAAATACACCTCGAACAAAGGCCACAGTAAATTGGTTGGTGAGATTGCAAAATATATGGAAAGGAAATATTCTGTTTCCTATTCACCCGAAACCGATATTTTTGTAACGGTAGGTGGCAGCGAAGCTATTGACGCTTGTATTAGGGCAATGGTTTCTGATGGGGATGAGGTTATAATTCCTCAGCCAAGTTATGTATGCTATGAACCGATAACACGTCTTGCAGGCGGAGTACCTGTAATTATTAACACAAAAGCCGAAAATGATTTCAAAGTAACCCCTGAAGAATTGAAGGCTGCTATTACTGAAAAGACAAAGTTATTAATTTTGCCGTATCCTTGCAACCCGACTGGCGCAATTATGGAAAAAGAGGATATTGAGGCCTTATATAACGTTTTAAAGGATACTAACATTGTAGTTTTATCTGATGAAATTTATTCTGAACTCACATTTAATTCTAAACCTCATTCCTGCGTAGCTGCTATAGAGGGTATGAAAGAAAGAACAGTCGTTGTTAACGGTTTTTCTAAGGCATTTTCGATGACAGGTTGGCGTTTGGGTTTTGCTTGTGGACCGAAAGAACTTATAGCTCCCATGCTTAAAATCCATCAATACGCGATTATGTGTGCTCCTACCACATCTCAATATGCTGCTATCGAGGCTTTGCGGTCATGTGACGAGGATGTAAGGATTATGGTTGAAGAATACAACCGTCGTCGCAAGTATGTTGTTAATGGCTTTAACAAGATGGGTCTTGAGTGTCGCGAGCCCAAAGGTGCTTTTTATGCTTTCCCTTCTATTAAATCAACAGGTCTTACAAGTGAAGAGTTTTGTGAAAAACTTATCGAAAGCAAAAAGGTGGCTGTAGTCCCCGGCAACGCTTTTGGTGACAGTGGCGAAGGATTTATAAGGGTATCTTACTGTTATTCGGTAGAACACATTTCAGAAGCATTAAAACGAATAGAAGAGTTTATAAATGAGATAAAATAAAAAACCGCCAATGGCGGATTTTTATTTTACAAAATTCTTATTGTAGTTATCAATTGCAGCTTGAATAATTTTTACAGCTTCATTTCTGTCTTTGATTTCTTTAACGGCAGTTTGCTTATTTTCAAGATGCTTGTAAACCTTGAAGAAATGCATCATTTCATCAAAAATATGTGATGGCAAATCTTCAATGTTTTTATAATTATTATACGTTGGGTCGTTGAAAGGAATAGCAATGATTTTTTCGTCACTACTTCCGCTGTCGTACATAGTAATAACACCAATCGGATAAGCGCGAGCAAGGGTTAGTGGCTCCAACTTTTCAGAACAAAGCAAAAGAACGTCCAACGGGTCATTGTCATCGCCGTAAGTTCTGGGGATAAAACCATAATTAGCAGGGTAGTGTGTAGAAGTATAAAGTATACGGTCAAGAATAATATATCCCGTTTCCTTATCGAGCTCATATTTTTTCTTGCTGTCCTTGGAAATTTCAATTACTGCAATAAAATCCTCAGGATTAATTCTGTTTGGGTTAATATCGTGCCAAATATTTGACATAAAGTCACTCCTTAAATTAGAGTACCTTGCTTAAAAAGTCTTTAAGTCGGGCACTTTGTGGATTTTTGAAGATGTCTTCAGGGGCGCCTTCCTCTGCAATCACGCCATCATCAATAAAGATTACACGGTCTGCAACTTCACGTGCAAATCCCATTTCGTGTGTAACGATAGCCATTGTCATACCTTCGTTTGCCAAGGATTTGATAACCTCTAAAACTTCGCCAACCATTTCAGGGTCTAATGCAGAAGTAGGTTCGTCAAAAAGCATTACCTCAGGTTTCATACATAATGCACGGACGATAGCAACACGTTGCTTCTGTCCACCAGAAAGTTGAGCAGGGTATGCATTAGCACGGTCAGCCAAGCCAACACGTTCCAAAAGCTCCATAGCTCTTTTTTCTGCTTCCTCTTTAGAGAGCTTTAAAAGTTTCATTGGTGCCAAGGTCATATTTTTTAAAATGGTCATGTGAGGGAACAAGTTGAATTGTTGGAATACCATACCGATTTTTTGGCGGTGAATGTTAATGTTAGTGCCTTTATCGGTAATATCTGCACCTTCAAAATAAATATGACCGCCGGTAGGTTCTTCTAAGAGATTTAAGGTTCTTAAAAATGTTGATTTTCCGCATCCCGAAGGGCCGATAATTACAACAACCTCGCCTTTTTTAATTTCTGTAGTAATGCCATTTAAAACCTGTAACTTTCCAAAGGCTTTTTTTAGCTCATCTACTTTAATTAAGGTTTCATTAGTGGTCACTGTTTCTCAGCCTCCTCTCCAAAATGCCTACAAGCTTTGTAAGAATCATTACGACAATTAAATATATAATTGCAACGGTGATGAGGGGTATGAAGTAGGAGAAGGTTCTACCTGCTATAGTATTACCTGCCTTTGTGAGGTCTATTACACCAACATAACCTGCAACCGATGTTTCTTTAAGTAAAACGATAAATTCGTTACAAAGTGTAGGGAGAACTACCTTAAACATTTGAGGAACAATTATGTAAATCATGGTTTGAATGTAGTTTAGTCCTAAACTTCTTCCGGCTTCAAACTGACCGTTATCAACAGCCATAATACCGCTACGGAAAATTTCGGCAACGTAAGCGCCCGAATTTATACCGAAAGCAAAGGTTGCAATCGCAACGCCGTTGTCGGTAGAAGTGAAAATTATGAAATAGAAAATCATCAGCTGAACTACAACAGGAGTTCCTCTGATAACCGTTAGGTAAATTTTGCAAATAGCATCTAAAACCGTCATAATATAAAAAGAAATGCCGGCATTTCTTTTAAAATGCTCTTTGTTTTTATCGTATGTAGAACGAATTACAGCCACAATTACACCCAAAAGAATACCGAGTGCTAAAGAGCCAAGAGTAATCAAAAATGTGTTTTTAAGACCTGTCAGAATGAAATCAAAGCGATTGTTTTCCAACATTACACGGCTGAATTCTTGAATTAAGTTTCCCACTTTAAAATTTCCTTTCGTTAAAGATAAATAAAACGGGGCGAAGTTAACGCCCCGTGAAGAATAACTTTAATTACTCTTTTGGAAGGAAATATTTTTCCAAATCTTCGAAGGTGTTGATTTTGCCGCCTTCTTCTTTTGTGATAACAACCTGAATACCGGTAGCATAGCTTGTTGAGAAGTCAACCTTTTCAAGTCTTTCGTCGGTAACGGTCATACCTGCCATACCCATTGTGTATTTACCAGTTTGTACACCGGGGATAATAGAGTCAAATGCAACGTTTTCGATTACCAAATCATAACCTAATTTGTCAGCAATGATTTGTGCTACTTCAACGTCAACGCCGTAGTATTTGTCACCGTCAATGTACTCATAAGGAGGGAACTCAGCATTGGTAGCCATAATAAGATTTGGTTTGTCAGTGTCAACAGCTTCAACGGGAACACCAACAAGCTTAGAAACATCAGGATTGTTGATGTACTTGTCCATAATTGCTTTAACAGAACCGTCAGCAATTAAATCTTTTAATGCATTGTCAACCTTTTCTTTCATGTCACTGCCTTTTTTGAAGCAGATAGCATAATCTTCGTTAGCGTATTCAGTCTCAAGAATTTTAAGACCTGTGTTAGCAGCAACGAAAGATTTAGCAGGCTCGTTATCAATGATAACGCAGTCAACCTTGTTGTTCTTAAGTGCTTCAATAGCAGCAGCACCATTGTCATAACGTGTAACAGCATCTTCACCAAAGTCACCGGAAGCATAAATATCACCGGTTGTTGTGGTCTGAACACCAATTTTAATGGTATCCTCTTTTGCTTCGCCGCAACCTGCAAAACAAATGCACATACAAACTGCTAAGCATAAAGCTAAAATTTTTGTTAAGTTTTTCATAATTACAACTCCTTAAAGTTAGTAAGGTAATTATAACACTTTACTTCGCAAAAGTCAACTAAATTAAGCATATTTATGCATAAATCAAAGAACACTGTGCATATTAAATGAATTATCTTCTAATAATTGGTGCAATAAAGTTTTAACAGTTCCTGAATATTCATAAAAGATTTCGCTGTTCTTGGTTTTAGAATATACCGATAGAGAGGCGATTGCTCTTTCGATTTCGTCAAGATTATCGTGATGAGCAAAAACCGAAAGAAAGTTTTCGCTCTCATCCCAATAATCTTTTAATTTTTCGGCAGCAAGTTCGGGATTTCCATTTTCATTATATTCGGTAATGCAATCATGCAAGAGTTTATTACTTTCTTTGATTACATTTTTAATATAGATGTTACCGCTAAAATGAATACCCGCTATTAAAATTGCAATCACTCCTGCGACGATTAGTCGTTTCATTTTTTATCACTTTTCCTTATAATAGTTGCCTTTTTTTCTTTATTTATCATCATTAAGAATACATCTTGGATCTTGACTTTTTCTCTGTCTAACAATAATTTCAGTTCTTTGCTTGTGATGTTCAGATTTTTACAGGTATCCTTGATTATATTTCCGTCACTTATTATAGGTAATGGTAAGGTTGCTACTTTTGTTTTAATCCCCATATCCTTTGGTGTTAAGGTTTGTTTTTGAGATTTAAGCAGTACACTCAAATCTCCGTTAACCTCCAAAACCGCAAATTCCACATCCTCAATTTCAAATACATCTTGGCCCCTTAAAAGTTCTACCAAATCAAGTATAGTCATTCTGACTTTTTTCATTGCATTTTGGTCAATGACACCATTTTTGATAATAATTACAGACTGACCGCTCATTAACTTTCTGAACGCCATACTTTTCATTGCAATAATTGAAAGTAGTATTTCTAAAATTACAAGAACAAATATTGAGCAAACTCCGTTCAAAATCGGTTGATTACTGTCCTGCAAGGGAATTGCTGCAATTTCGGAAATAACAAGAGTGACAACTAATTCATTCGGTTGCATATCACCGATTTGGCGCTTTCCCATTAGCCGGATACCAAGTGTCAAAACAATATAAAGTATAAGGGTTCTAATAATTATTGATAACATTTAATCACCTATTGACACTAAATTAAAAGAGAGTTATACTTAATGAAAATCGAAAATAATGAGGGATGGCAAATGAAAAGAATTTGGAATTATTTAAGTATAATTTTGGTTGGAATACTTTTAGCATTTGTCTATTACATTTTTATTATTCAAAATAATTTTGCTCCGGCAGGGCTCAACGGAATTGCTACTATGATTCAGTATAAAACGGGTTTTAGTATCAGTTATATGTCACTTCTAATTAACATTCCTCTTTCAATTTTGGCTTTTTTCTTAGTTCAAAAGGATTTTGCGGTCAAGACCTTATTGTTTTCCGTTGTTTACTCAGTATCTTTTTTGATTTTGCAAGATTCAAATCTTTCATTTATCCAGTATCGTGCGTTCGACCACGACACAATTTATCCTGTAATACTTAGTGGTGTTTGTAGCGGTATAGTATATGGCGTTTGTTTTAGAAGAAATGCTTCTACGGGTGGAACGGATATTATTTCGCGCTATATTAACAAGATAAGGCCTGACACGAATTTCTTTGTCGTTACCTTTATATTAAATGGTTTGGTTGCAATAGCTTCAATATTTGTTTATTCTACCGGAAATCTTAATTACAAGCCTGCGGCATTATGTATTATGTATTGTTTTATTTCATCATTTGTTGGTAATTTACTCCTCAAAACCACCAAAACAGCATATAAGTTTACTATTATTACAACACATAAAGATGAGATAATTGAAGAAATAAATTATAAATTTCATCATGGTTGCACGCAACTTGATGCTATCGGTACATATACAGGAAAACCGCGCAGCGTACTTATTTGTATTTTAAATAAACATCAATTAAATGATTTTCAGAAAATTATTGCAAAATACAATGATACATTTTCATATTTTGAATTGGTTAATGAGACTTACGGAAATTTCAAATACATAAAACGTAAAGTTTAGGAGATTTTTAATGGATATACGACAGGAATCTTTAAAAAAACATTATGAATGGGGCGGAAAGATAGAGGTTATTTCACGAGTTGAGGTTAACACTCGTGAAGATTTGTCGTTGGCATATACCCCAGGTGTTGCCGAGCCTTGCCTTGAAATAAATAAAGATGTAACTAAATCTTTTGATTTAACACGACGTTCTAATTTGGTAGCAGTTGTAACAGATGGTACTGCGGTACTAGGACTCGGAGATATTGGTCCTGAGGCAGGTATGCCTGTTATGGAGGGCAAATGTGCTTTATTTAAAGAGTTTGCAGATGTCGACGCTTTTCCGCTTTGCATAAAATCGAAAGATGTTGATGAAATTGTCCGTACAATATATCTATTATCAGGTAGCTTTGGCGGAATAAATCTTGAGGACATTTCGGCGCCTCGTTGTTTTGAAATTGAGAAAAAATTAAAAGAAATTTGTGATATCCCGATTTTTCACGATGACCAACACGGAACAGCAATCGTTGTAGCTGCAGCCCTTATAAATGCTTTAAAGCTCGTTAAGAAAGAAATTAGCAAGGTTAAGGTTGTTATAAACGGAGCCGGTTCGGCAGGTATTGCAATCGGTAAACACTTGATGAATATAGGCGTTAAAAATCTGACTTTTTGCGATAGGTTTGGTATTATTTGCAAAGGGGATAGCAATAATAATTCGGCACAAGAAGAAATTGCAAACTTTACAAATACCCAAAACAAAAAGGGAACATTAGCTGATGCCCTTGTTGGTGCTGATGTGTTTATTGGTGTATCTGCACCTAACCTTGTCGATGAGAAAATGGTAAAATCAATGGCAAATGATGCGATACTTTTCCCAATGGCAAATCCAACCCCTGAAATTATGCCTGATTTTGCAAAGAAAGCTGGGGCAAGGGTTGTAGGTACGGGACGTTCAGATTTTCCAAATCAGATTAACAATGTTTTGGCTTTTCCGGGAATTTTCCGTGGAGCTCTTGACTGTCGTGCTAAATGCATCAACGAGGAAATGAAGGTTGCTACTTCTTATGCATTAGCTTCTCTTATTCCCGACAATGAAATCACTGAGGAAAATATTATTGCAACGCCTCTTGATAAAAGGGTGGCAAAGGTTGTTGCCGAGGCTGTAATAAAAACTGCAAAAGAAACGGGAGTTGCGGGCATTTAAAAACGAAGGCTTGACCAATTTTGGTCAAGCCTTTTTAATTTGAAAATACTTTATTGTAAACAGATGGGGAACAACCGATAATTTTTTTGAAAACTCTATTGAAATATGAAATTGAAGAAAAACCACATTCGGTAGAAATCTCTAAAATTGAGTGCTCTTTTTCTTTTAATTTTTCAACAGCATAACTGATTCGTAAAAAATTGATATATTCAAATATTGTAGACCCTGTTGCAGATTTGAAATTATGACACAGAGCATATTTATTATACTTTACTTCGTTGCATATTTCATCAAGGGTAATTGGAGATTTGAAATTATCATCTATATAACGGACAATAGCACCGATTTTTTCGTTTTGCAAATTTAATGATGTTACCGATGCTATAAGGTTACGTGAGTACATAAAGGCGATTAACTCGTAAATATATGCTTTAAGATACCATAGAGTAGATTCCTCGTTTTCACTATAGCGATTTCTTATTTTTTGTAAAATTTCATTTAACTCACAATACTCGTTAAAAATTAAATATGGAGTGTGTTTGCCATATTGTATAAAAGCATACAGATTTTCAAATTCATCAAGATGCGATTTTTCTTTGTATGATGAAATATCGATATGTAAGTAGGAAATTTCTGCATTTTCGGAAAACAAACGGTGTCCAATATTACTGTTTATTAAAATTGTTTCATTTTTAGAAACGGTTATGATTTTTCCGTTAATATCACACGACAGAACTCCAGCCTTAAC
>JAZOQF010000168.1:0-2131 GCA_045655905.1 Acutalibacteraceae bacterium
CTAAATTTTCTTTTCCCATTAGAAACCGTATTTTATCAGCTTTGTCTTTGGGCACTGTCGTTGTTGAGGCCCCAACCGTAAGTGGCTCATTGATTACTGCAAGGTTAGCAAACGAACAGGGAAGAGATGTTTTTATCATTCCCGGGGCGCCTGACAAAGAGGAATATAAAGGCTCTAATGCACTGTTACGAGATGGTGCGAAAGCTATAGTAGATTTATCGGATATTTTTGGTGAATATATTGCACGTTTTCCTGATAAAATTGATATAGAAAAGGCTTATGACAAGAAAATTATTGAAAATTCTGTAACTGATGAAAAATTAGTGAAAAATATTTCAAAAAATTTCAATGTTAGACTTTCCAAAGAGGCAAAAATAGTATATAATTGTATAGATAAGCAAAAATTTATACCTGATGAAATTTCTAACACCGGACTTACTTCAAGTGAATTGCTTTCGGCATTAACAGAACTTGAGATGGAGATGCTTATAAAAGCAGTTCCCGGTGGAATGTATGAGATAGTGACATAGAACGGAGAAGATATATGGGAAAACTTTTAATTGTTGAGTCACCGACAAAGGTTAAAAGTATTAAAAAATATTTAGGTCAAGGCTTCGAGGTTATGGCTTCGAATGGTCACATTCGTGATTTGCCTAAATCTAAACTTGGAATTGACGTTGAGAAAAATTTCAAGCTTAATTATGCAAATATGGCAGAGAAGAAAGATGTTATAAAAAAACTAAAAGATGCTGCCGCTAATAGTGAAATGGTTTACCTTGCGACCGACCCTGACCGTGAGGGTGAAGCTATATCTTGGCACTTAGCACAAATTTTAGGCCTTGATATGAATGAAGAAAATCGAATCACTTTTAATGAAATCACCAAGAGTGGTGTTTTAACAGGAATGAAAGCTCCAAGAAAGTTGGATATTGATTTGGTTGATGCACAACAAGCTCGTCGTGTTGTTGACAGATTTGTTGGTTATGAGCTAAGTCCTTTCCTTTGGAAAAAGGTAAAATCCGGTCTTTCTGCAGGACGTGTTCAGTCGGTTGCTTTGCGTTTGATAGTCGAGCGTGAAAGGGAAATAGAAAAATTCGTTCCTCAAGAATATTGGTCAGTTGAGGCTAAGCTCTTAGCTGACAGAAAGTCGTTTGTTTCTAAACTTTATGGTTTTTCTAACGGCAAAAAAATAGATTTGATAAATAACGAAGCAGAAGCCAAAGCGATTATAGACGCTTTGAATAATGCAGAATATACGGTCAGTGAACTTAAAAAAGGTAAGCGTACTCGTCAGCCTGCACCTCCGTTTATTACTTCTACTTTACAACAGGAGGCTTCTCGTAAGTTAGGCTTTACGGGTCAAAAGACAATGCGCATTGCTCAACAACTTTATGAAGGTGTTGAGATTCCGGGATATGGTGTAACCGGTCTTATAACCTATATGCGTACCGATTCGCTTCGTATTTCTGAGGAAGCAAGATCTTCGGCAAATAATTATATTTCAAATAAATTCGGTGAGAATTATCTACCTGAAAAGCCAAGATATTTTAAATCAAAAAACAATGCTCAGGATGCTCACGAAGCAATTCGTCCTACAATTATCAATCTTGACCCAGCAGCTGTACAAGGCTCACTTACTAATGAGCAGTACAAACTTTACAAGTTGATTTGGGAAAGATTTATCGCTTCTTTAATGGCAGTTTGTGTTCATAATACCGTTAATGTTGATATAACCGCAGGTGATTATCTATTTAAAGCCAGTGGATATTCTGTTGCGTTTGACGGCTTTACCGTTCTTTATGTTGAGGGTAAAGATGACGAAGGTGATGAAGAGGGTAAATTACCTGAAATGAAAAAGGGTGACACATTAAAACTCAAAGAGTTAAAACCCTTGCAGCATTTCACTCAACCATTGCCGAGATATACTGAGCCTACTTTGATTAAGGCTTTGGAGGAAAATGGTATTGGAAGGCCTTCAACTTACGCTTCAATTCTTTCAAATATTTTGAATAGAGAGTATATCGAGCGTGAGAAAAAGGCATTAAAGCCTACTAATTTAGGTATGGTAATTGTTGACTTGTTAGTTGAACATTTTAATAAGATTTTCGACATCAAGTTTACAGCCGGCCTT
>JAZOQF010000169.1:0-4608 GCA_045655905.1 Acutalibacteraceae bacterium
AATCCTGATTCAAAATAACTTTACAAACTCCTTTTAAACTGATATAATAAATTTAAGTTGAATTCAGTTTAATGTTTCACGTGAAACAAAGGAGTTTGTAATGGGTAAAATAATTTCCATTGTTAATCAAAAAGGCGGTGTCGGAAAGACTACCACCGCCGTAAATTTAGCTTCTGCTATAGGTATACAGGGCAAAAAGGTGCTTTTGGTCGACGCTGACCCTCAGGGAAACAGCACAAGTGGCTATGGTATAAACAAAAAACACATAGTAATCTCAACCTACGATTTGCTGATTGGCAGCACCACAGCCGATAATGCTGTTGTCAAAACGGAGTATAAAAATGTAGATATAATTCCCGCTTCAATAGATTTGGCGGCGGCAGAGGTGGATTTAATCGAGATTGAGCACCGTGAATCACAGCTCAAAATCGCACTTTCGGCTGTCAGAGAGAAGTATGACTACATATTTATAGACTGTCCGCCATCTTTGGGACTAATCACAGTTAACTCACTCAATGCGAGCGATACTGTGCTTGTGCCCATTCAATGTGAATATTTTGCTTTGGAGGGTCTTTCTCAGCTTATGGCGAGCGTTCGTCAGGTGAAAAGACTTTATAATCCCACCCTTGAACTCGAGGGAATCGTGCTTACTATGTTTGACGGCAGACTGAAACTTACACATCAGGTTGTTGCAGAAATTAAGAAATATTTTGCAAATAAACTTTACAAAACGGCAATTCCGAGAGCAGTCCGTCTTTCGGAGGCTCCAAGTTACGGAATGCCCATTCAGTATTACGATAAACATTCCAAGGGCGCCGATGCTTATAACGACTTAGCAAAAGAATTTTTAAAGAAAAACAGGAGAATTTAAAATGGCAGTTAAAAACAGAGGACTTGGCAGAGGAATTGAAAGTATTTTTGATGAAAATTCTACATATAACGATAAAATCGTAACACTTAATATAAATGATATTGAGCCAAACCGTAATCAGCCGAGAAAAGATTTTGATGAGGAGGCCTTGTCAAGTCTTGCTGAAAGTATTTCTCAGCACGGACTCATTCAGCCGATTACCGTTCGTTCAACCATTGGTGGAGGATATACAATAGTTGCAGGCGAACGTCGTTGGAGAGCAAGCCGACTAGCTGGTCTTACCGAAATCCCCGTTATTATAAAGGATAGCGACGAGCAGACCTTAATGGAAATCGCACTTGTGGAAAATTTGCAGAGAGAAGATCTTAATGTTGTTGAAGAAGCGCTTGGATACAAGGCTTTAATTGATGAATATGGTTTAACTCAAGAAGAGGTTGCCACTAAAATGGCAAAATCAAGAAGTGCTGTTACAAATATTTTAAGACTTTTAAACCTCAGAGAAAAGGAACTTGAAGCTCTCAGAGGCTCGCTTATAACCGCAGGACATGCAAGAGCATTACTTCCTGTTGAGGATACGGAATTAAGGGATAAAATGTTTGAATTAGCTTTAGAGGGCGCAAATGTGCGCACCCTTGAAAAAATGGCAAAGGCTACCGAGCCGAAACAAAAGAAAAAAGCATCTAAACCCACTTTCTACAGCGAGGTTGAAATTTCCCTTAAAAACGAGATGCGCCGTAAGGTTTCCGTTAAACCCACGGGCAAGGGCAAGGGAACTATTACAATAGAATTCTTTAGCGATGAGGAGCTTGTAGAGTTTGCAGAGAAACTTTGCAAATAAAAGATGACTAAAAGACTGAGAAACATAATTGCAAACAGGCATTTTCGCCGCAGACCCCCTCCGATAAAATGTTAGTTTTTAAAGGACTAATATTTTATTAAGAGGTGTAAAAATGAATATATTCTTTATTTTCTCCGTTCTGGCATTGCTTTGTTGGAGTGGTTCTGACCTGTTTTCCAAAATGGGAACCCGTGAATACGATAAAAACAGTCATTGGAAGGTTGTTTTTGCCGTTGGTTTTATAATGGGTATCCATTTCTTTATGACGCTAATCGGCGGTGCGGTAATTGATAGTACCGTCGGTGTGGATAATGTAAACCAAACCCTTGCAAGTTTGGTGTATACCGATTTTAAGTTAATGGACTTTGTCACATATCTTCCAATCGCAGGACTTTACATATTCGCAATGGTAATTGGTTATATAGGTCTTCGCTATATCGAACTTTCGATTTCTTCACCCATCTGCAATTCATCGGGCGCACTCGCATTCTTGCTTTGTGTTCTTTTGGGTATTTTCTCGTTAGAAGACATCACCGCAACAACTATTGTTGGTATAGTAATGATAACAGTCGGTATTGTGGCGCTCGGCTTTATTGAGCAACGAGAAGACGAAGAGGTTAAAAAAACCAGACAAGAAAAGGCTAACAGAAAGTACACTAACAGCATACTCGCATTTTTGTTGCCGATAGCTTATCTTATAATCGATGCTTTGGGTACCGTTGGCGATGAATACCTTTTCTCGGATGCGTTCATAGAGAAAACAGGTATCGAAATGAGCGACTATGCGGCAAATTCGGCTTTCGAACTAACGTTCTTTGTTTTGGCTGTGTTTGCGTTCATTTGGCTGAAATTTGTTAAGAAAGATACCGTTTTCAAAGGAAACCGTGCGCTTTATGCAGGAGGTCTTTGCGAAACCATAGGTCAGATATTCTATATGGCAGTTATGTTCAGCGATTTTTCTGCCGGTATGGTAATCATTTCGGCATACTGCGCAATTTCTGTACTCTGGAGCAGAATTTTCTTAAAAGAAAAACTTTCTTTGAAACACTACTTTGTAATTGCGCTTGTAATTGCAGGCATTGTGATTTTGGGATAGCGTAATATTCACCGCGTTTGCGGGAAATATTTTATATGTACGGCATATTAAAAAGGATGATTTTATGAAACCTACATTATATATAGTAGTTCCTTGCTACAATGAGCAAGAGGTGTTGCCTAAAACGGCACCCATGTTCAAGCAAAAACTTTTGGAGCTCGAGGAAAAGGGCAAAATATCGGATAAAAGCCGAGTAATGTTTGTTGATGACGGAAGTCGTGACGATACTTGGAATATAATTGAGAGTTTGTCAGATGATAAATACTTTTCAGGTGTAAAGCTTAGTCGTAACTTTGGGCATCAAAGAGCGCTTTTGGCAGGACTTATGACCGCACGTGAGGAATGTGATATTACCGTTTCTATAGATTGCGACGGTCAGGATGATATAAACGCTATTGATTTGATGGTTGAAGAATATCTAAACGGCGCCGAAATTGTTTATGGCGTCAGAAACGACCGCACAAGCGATACTGCGTTTAAGAGAATTACTGCTCAGGGCTTTTACAAGCTTATGAAAGCAATGGGTGCAGATGTGATTTATAACCACGCGGATTATCGTCTGATGTCAGCAAAGGCCCTGAAAGAGTTTGCCGATTTTAAGGAATTTAATCTTTTCTTGCGTGGAATGGTGCCAATGGTAGGTTTCAAATCAACTGCGGTATACTACGAGCGCCACGAGCGTTTGGCAGGCAAAAGCCATTATCCTTTGAAAAAGATGCTTTCTTTAGCGATGGATGGTATAACAAGTCTTTCTACAAAACCGATAAAGCTAATTACAGCCTTGGGCTTTGTGGTTGCCGTAATCAGTCTCGTAGGTATAATTTGGTCGATTATGGCGGTTATAACCGAGAATGCTGTTGCCGGTTGGGCATCTACCGTTAGCATAATATGTTTCCTTGGCGGCATCCAACTGCTAAGCATCGGTGTAATCGGGGAATATGTCGGCAAGATTTATATGGAAACTAAAAAACGCCCTAGATATATTATCGAAAAGCGAACTAAAAAGTAATATATTATATATAATGTGTAGTAAAGTTAAGACCACTCGGAAGAGTGGTCTTGTTTATTCTATTTCAATATTCTTGATGCCGTGACTTAAAATCAGGTTTATCAGTTCATTTCGGGAATAGTTGCTTTCGGCAGCAATTTTATCAAGTTCGTCCAAAACACTTTCTTTGATTCTTACGGATATAATTCTATTTCCGTCTTCGCCGCGTTTCTTAATCTTTAAAAAATTATCGTCCACAACAGACACCTCACTTTGTAATACAATTATACATTGACTATTATTGGCGATATATGATACAATATGAATACATTTATAATACAAGCATTGTTGTGGGAGATTTAATTATGATAATGGTTTGCAAGGAGTGTTATATAAAGAGAGAAGGTTGTTTCCCGTTAGTGTTTGAGGAAGCAGAAACAGAAGATATTTGTTTTTTGTGTGGCAAAAAGAAAAGAATGGTTAAAATGAAGGGAGAAAGCGAAGAAAAGGTTAATCTGCCAAACGGTTGGTTATTTTTAAGATAATATATGTATAATAGGTATTTTTTTACATATTATATATGCAAATGCCTGCCAAAATAGTTGTCTCGAAGGAAGTTAAACCCAATATATTGTGGCTCCCTAAAAAAATGAAAAATTTTGTAAAAAAGTTTGAAAAAACTGTTGACAAAGGCCAAATGGTGTGGTATTATAATCGGGCGCCTTGAAAAAAGGAGCGCAAACGGACCTTGAAAATTAAACAACGAAAAGTAATAAGGACCCGACGATTCTTATGAGAAATCATATAAATCAAGG
>JAZOQF010000170.1:0-9039 GCA_045655905.1 Acutalibacteraceae bacterium
TGAATAAAAAAGTATTTTTAAGTCAATATTCCCTTCAGAAATCAAGAAGGGAATATTTTTTATGAAAACTAAAATAAACATTTCAAAAAAGGCATTTGAGTGGGCTGTTATTTTCGGATTTTTATGCTCGGTGTTCTGCTCATTTGCAGATTTTGACGCTTCGTGCGAAGAATTAAGGCATGGGGTTTTAAGGCTACATATTGTTGCCAACTCCGACTCTTTGGAAGACCAAAACCTGAAACTCGAAATCAGGGACCGCATTTTAGAAATGAGCGATACACTATTCGAGACAGACGGCAACCTTGATAGTGCTATTGAAACCGCAAAGCAGAATCTTTCGATTTATGAAAAAACAGCAAACGAGGTAATAAAGCAGTACGGTTTTAGCTACACAGCCACCGCTAAAATCGGCAAAGCGTTTTTCGATACGAGGGTGTATGACCATTTCACATTGCCGAGCGGATACTATGACTCGCTTATTTTAGAACTCGGAGATGCAAAAGGTAAAAACTGGTGGTGTGTTATCTTTCCGTCAATCTGTCTGCCGACCGACAATAATGCAACACTTAGCGACAACGTAGGAAAAAAAGGCACCAAAATTGCAGAAAACAGCAATAATTATATTATTCGTTTTAAAGCGGTAGAAATTTACGAAAAAATCAAAAGAAAGTTTAAATAATACCTATTCAATTTTTGCTTGACATTAGCAAACGTTTGTGATAATATGTATAAGCCGCATATTGTGGGCTGTGTTAAAGTCGCCTAAATTTTGGGCGCGCCTTCCGTAGCGAGACTGAATAAAGCAGGTGAAAAAGAATGTACGCAATTATCGAAACAGGCGGTAAGCAGTACCGTGTTCAAAACGGTGACGTTATCTACGTTGAGAAGCTTAACGCTGAGGTTGATGAGGAAATTACCTTCGACAAGGTTGTTGCTGTTAGTAACAGAACTTTAAAGGTTGGTAAGCCTTATGTTAAGGACGCTTTCGTTAAAGGCACCGTTTTAAAGAACGGCAAGGGTAAGAAGATTACTGTATTTACCTACAAGCCTAAGAAGAGCAGTTCCCGTAAAATGGGCCACAGACAGCCGTACACTAAGGTTCAGATTAACGAAATCGGTTAATTATGACAAGTGTAAAATTTTTAGTTGACCAAAAAGGCATTTATGGTTTTTGCGTCAGCGGTCACAGTTCAAAAAACTGTGACGATGAGCTTGGAAAAATCGTATGTTCAGCCGTTTCAAGTGCCGTTTATCTGGTAGCAAACACTGTTACCGAAGTAATCGGGGACTTGGCAGATGTTGAGGTACAGGACGGATTGATGAATTTCACCGTTAAAAACCCCACAAACGCTAGCTACAAGCTAATGGATGGACTAAAGCTTCATTTGACCGAGCTTTCCAAACAATACAGTAACAACATTACAATTAACGGAGGTGCAAAATATGTTAAAGATTAACATTCAGTTATTCGCTCATAAAAAGGGTGTTGGTTCTACCAAGAACGGCCGTGACAGTGAGTCTAAAAGACTTGGCGTTAAGCGCGCTGACGGTCAGTTTGTTTTAGCAGGCAACATTCTCGTTCGCCAGAGAGGTACCCACATCCACGCAGGCAACAATGTTGGCCGTGGTTCTGATGATACACTTTTTGCTCTTATCGATGGTAAGGTAAAATTTGAGCGTCTCGGACGTGACCGTAAGCAGGTTAGCATTTACGCCGACTAATAACAATTTTTATTGAGGGGACTGTGGCATTACACAGTCCCTATTTTTAAATTTCCGGAAAGGAATGATCCAAATGATAATTTGTCATGTATGTAACGCAGAATGTGAAGACTACATAGAGCTTTGCCCCATTTGCGGTGCTGAGCTTAGAGTAGAAACCGAAGAGCAACCACAGGAAGAAGAAACCGATATTATAAGCAATCCTACATTGCTCTGCTCTTTCAATGATGTCATATCTGCTGAGATTTTCAAAGATATATTAAAGGAAAACAACATTCCTTTTTCCGCATCTTCCGAAATGGGAGATACTTCAATCCAAGTGCTTTTCGGCGGCGGATTTGTAGCCGAAGATGTTTATGTTAGTGAAAGCGATTTAGAAAAAGCAAATGAGCTTTTAGAAGAATTTAACTCGCAAGAAATCGAGTTTGAAGAATTTTTTGATGACGGCGAAGACACCGATTAGGAGTAAGAAATTTAATGTTTGTTGACATAGCTAAAATACATTTAAAGGCAGGAAAAGGCGGCGATGGTGCCGTTTCTTTCCACCGTGAAAAATACGTTGCCGCAGGCGGACCTGACGGCGGCGACGGAGGCAAAGGCGGAGATATTGTTTTTGTTGCTGACAGCAACCTTTCCACCCTTGCAGATTTCCGTTACAAAAGAAAATATGCAGCAGAGCCCGGTCAAAATGGTGGCGCATCTCGTTGCACGGGAAAAAGCGCACAAAATCTTGTTATAAGCGTACCTGTTGGCACGCTTGTTAAGGATGCCGAGACAGGAAGAATTATTGCTGATATCTCAGATGATGACCCTGTTGTAATCGCCAAAGGTGGTAACGGTGGTTGGGGTAACCAACATTTCGCCACCTCCACACGCCAAGTTCCCCGTTTTTCAAAACCCGGAAATCCGGGTGAAGAGTTAGACGTGACCTTGGAACTAAAACTCTTGGCAGATGTGGGACTTATTGGCTTTCCAAATGTCGGAAAATCAACCTTGGTATCTGTTGTGAGCGAGGCGAAACCAAAAATCGCCAACTACCATTTTACAACACTTACCCCTGTTTTAGGTGTTGTGAGAATGGGTGAAGGCTCGTCATTTGTTATGGCTGACATACCCGGTCTTATCGATGGTGCGGGCGAAGGCGTAGGACTCGGTCACGAGTTTTTGCGCCATGTTGAGCGTTGCAGAATGCTTTTGCACGTGCTTGATATTTCAGGCAGCGAGGGCAGAGACCCGATAGAGGATTTCGAGAAAATCAACAAGGAATTGGCCGTTTTCAGCGAAGATTTATCCTTGCGCCCACAGATAGTAGTAGCAAATAAGTGCGACCTTTTGGATGACGGCGAAATCGAAAAATACGAAAAATATTTCAAAGATAAGGGGTATAAGTTCTTCCCCATTATGGCTGCAATAAACGAAGGTACCGACGAGCTTATAAACTGCGTTGCTGCCGAGCTTCAAAAACTGCCACCTATTTTAAAATATGAGGCAGAGCCTAAACCTGAAGAACCTCTTACCAAATCAAAACGCAGTTTCACAATTGATGTGCGTAACGATATATACTACGTTGAAAATTGCGATTGGCTGATGGATGTTATGAACACCATCGACCCTGATGACTATGAGTCCTTGCAGTATTTTGAAAGGGTACTTCGTCAGACAGGAATCATCGATGCACTAACAGATGCCGGAATTAACGAGGGTGACACCGTTGACGTTCTCGGCATAGAGTTCGACTTTGTGGTATAAGTATGGAAAATGTAAATTTACTAAGTCCATCGGTTTTAGCCTTTGTGGGTGACAGCGTTTACGGGCTATGTGTAAGAACAAAACTGAGTGCTGTAAACCGTCCATCAGGCGAGCTTCACAGCCTTTCGGTGAAATATGTCCGGGCATCTGCTCAGGCGAGAGCTTATGAAATTATCGAGCCCGAACTTTCCGAGGAGGAAATTTCAGTTTTTAAAAGGGGCCGAAATTTCCACACCTCCTCTACACCAAAAGGCGCCACAAACAAGGAATACCATACCGCAACAGGTCTTGAGGCCTTGTTCGGATATCTTTATTTAGATGGCAAACAGTCAAGAATTAACCAACTGTTTGATATTATTTGGAATAACAGCAATAATGATTGTAGTTAGTCGAAACGCTTTTTAGCGTTTCGATAAGCCACTTTTTAAGTGGCTTTAGCAAAATTAAATAATATTATTTAATTTTGCACAACACTCATTACAATTTAAACGGACAATTTTTTAAAAATTGTCACAAAATCAAGGATTTTGTGGCGAAACAGATTTGTTTCGCCTAACCGATTAAATTATGAAGAAGAATGACGAAATAATCCTTTCTATCACCGACTATACTGCTGAAGGTAGCGGCGTTGGAAAGCACGAGGGAATGGCTGTTTTCGTGCCTTTAACCGCCGTGGGCGACACTGCGCGTGTTAAGATTTTAAAGGTTAAGAAAACCCTTGCCTTTGGAAAAGTTTTGGAAATACTCGAAAAATCAAATTGCCGAACAGAGAATGACTGCTCGGCTTTTTCCCGTTGTGGGGGTTGTGTCTATCGCCATATTTCCTATGATGCAGAGCTT
Organism: Acutalibacteraceae bacterium; assembly: GCA_045655905.1. Taxonomy (GTDB): domain Bacteria; phylum Bacillota; class Clostridia; order Oscillospirales; family Acutalibacteraceae; genus UBA737. The sequence goes on from JAZOQF010000170.1 coordinate 4,312, forward strand.
AAAGCCAAAGAAATCAAAGCGTATGAAACCGTTAAAAGAATCGGCGGCGTGGACCTTAAACCACAACCGATTATGTATTCTAATGAAAACCGCTACCGCAACAAAGCACAGTATCCTGTGAATATGGACGGCAGGGTAGGTTTTTTCGCGACCCATTCACACAGGATTATACCTTGTAACGACTGCCTTTTACAGCCCGAAATCTTTTCACTCCTCACAAAGACAACCGAAAACTGGATTAAAAATCAAAATATCAGCATATATAACGAAGAAGAACACAAGGGTCTTCTCCGTCATATTTTCATTCGCCAAGGCGCCAAAACCCAGGAGATTATGTTTGTTGCGGTTATTAACGGCAATACTCTGCCCTTCGCAGACGAGTTGATTAGTGACCTTAAAAACGTGGCAGGCGAAAATCTCAGAAGCGTGCAGATCAACATTAACACAAAAGATACTAATGTTATTATGGGAGATAAATGCATAACCCTTTATGGCAGTGACTATATAACCGACATTTTATGCGGTGTGATGGTGCGCCTCTCCCCTCTTTCTTTTTATCAGGTAAATCATACAATGGCTGAAAAACTGTACCAAAAAGCCACCGAGTATGGTGATGTTGAGGATAAAACCGTTTTAGACCTTTACTGTGGTGCCGGTACAATAGGATTATCGTTAGCTCACAAAGCAAAAAAGGTTATCGGTGTGGAAATTATCCCAGAAGCTGTCAAGGACGCCGTTTTCAACGCAGAGCAAAATGGTACTAAAAACGCAGAGTTTTATTGTATGGATGCTACCGCTTTCGCCGAAAAATCGGCAAAGGAAAACCTCCGACCCGATGTTGTAATAGTAGACCCACCGAGAAAAGGGCTCACAGAAGAACTCATCCGCACAATTACAGATAAATTCTCCCCCGAAAGGGTAGTTTATGTTTCTTGCGATGTGGCGACTCTTGCGAGAGATATTAAAATTTTCGAAGAAAATGGTTATAAATTAAAAGAGTACACCCCAGCGGATTTATTCCCCCGAACTTCTCACTGTGAATGTGTAGCGTTGCTCTGCAAAGCCATACAGTAAGGTTATATTGCAATTTTATAAATATAAAAAAGCTCGTACTATACAAAAGTACGAGCTTTTTGTTTTGACAAATTAAAAAATCAATGCGGCGGCACCATAGCTCACAAAAGCTATAATCGCGCCCGCTCCCAAAACACCTATTAAAATAGCCGGAAAGGCTTTTTTAAGCGGCATATCAAGCATGGCAGCAACCAAAGCACCCGTCCAAGCGCCTGTGCCGGGAAGCGGAATTGCCACAAACAAAACCAACCCCCAAAAAGCATAGCGCAGAACCTTATCCTTGTTCTTTTCCGCCTTTGCTTCCATTCGGTCAACTATCTTATTTAACTTTGGACTGACCTTTCTCATCCAAGCAAAAATTTTCTTTATAAACAGAATAATGAAAGGAATGGGCAATAAATTTCCGATAATTGCCACAGGTATTGCAATTGTTGGCGAAAGCCCCGCGCCCGTTGCCATGGGTATTGCACCTCTCAGCTCAATTACAGGCACCATTGAAATCAAAAAGGTCATTATAATTTGGCCCCAAAGAGTGTTCCAAAGAAATTTAAGCATTGGTTTTCCTCCTAAAAACTGATGAGAAAATCTTTTGAGCAAATCCAATCAAGAATTTGCAGTTTATAAGAACTATTGCCAAAACGCAAGCTCCCTCAATCGCCATCCAGTAAGGAATTTCTTTGAGAATTGCTAACGCTTGAACTACTAGTATCAAAGTGTTGAGCAATATATGGACGGAATGTAATTTAAACGGTATATACCGTTTAACGCTCACACATCTCACGATAAAGACTATTAAATAACTCGCAACTGTAGCTATTGCCGCTCCCTGAACACCGAGCAGAGGAATTAAAGCCAGGTTTAACAAAACATTGCTTGATGCTCCTATAAATGCGGTTAAGAATGACATTACACTCTTTTTATTTAAAATATAAACAGTGCCCATAAAAGAAGCAAAAGCGGTAAACACCATTGCAACCGACAACAAGGGCACATATTCCCAAGATGAATAGAACTCTTTTGAGGTTAAAATTTTCGTTGCAACCTTTGTGAAAGCTATTACACCTGAGCCTGCCAAAAACATTACAGCTTGGAACGAACCCCAAACCGTTCCAAAGAATTTGGCGTGTTCCTTTCTATCCCCCTCATCCTCGGCAACAGCTGAATACTGCCAAGCCTGCATAAACATTGTGGAAACGAGGGTGAGAATGGTAGGAAGCTTATATGCTACAGTGTATAGTCCATTAGCTTCGCTACCAACGATTTCATTTACCATATAACGGTTGGAAACACTGGTAATCCACCAAAAAATAGTGGTCGGAATGAGCGGTATACTGTATTTAAGCATTGGTTTTAAAACACTTATTTTGGGGTGAAGAGTAAACTCTCTCCACAACTTTTCCTTAACAACCATAAATACGGTACTTAGAACATCCGCCAATACAACCGATAACACATATCCTGTAATCCCCATATCAAACACTGCAAGGAACAGAATGTTAAGGATTATTACAAGGGCAGTATTAACAACCCCTTGCAAAGCAAAGAGTGCTGTTTTGCCTACTCCCCTTAAATAGTGAGCACAAAGAGCGTGGTAACACGATGCCAAGGTATAAACCACAATTAGCCATATATAACCTTTAAAATCGTCTACAAGGTTTAAAAGCGGCACGATTACAACAAATGCTGCCGCTCCCACCGTCATACACAAAAAGCCAAGGCTAAAAACACTCTTTTTATCACTTTCACTATCCATTACAAAGCGAAAAACGCCGTCCGCAATTCCTACCGAAATTATTGGAAACAGCAAATTCGCAGTCTGGGTAATAAGGTCGGCAGTTGAATAATCCGATGGGGTAAGATAACCTGTGTAAAACCTTACCATAAGGAAAACAAGTATCTTAGAGCCGAAGGTACCCATACTTATCAGCAATGTATTGGATAGAAGCGTATTATACTTATTTTTACTCATTAAAACACTTCCCTGCATATATTTTACTATACCCTTTGGAATGTGTCAAGGTGGTTTAACGGTCGAAAAAATCAACTTTTTAAGTTTATATGTTTATTTTTAACCTCTCGGGCATACATTTAATTAGAACTATGCTTTAGGGGTGTGCTTATGCGAAAACTTTTAAGCCTTATTTTAGTTTTTTCCTTTATTTTTTGTGGCAACATAAATGCAGAGGGAACTGTTACCGTGTCAAGCGAGTGTGATATTACCGATTTGGAGGTGCCATTAAGTACCTCTGTAGAAGTATCAGCCGTCGGTACTACCCTCGACATTAAAGCAAAATCGGCGGTTTTATTGGAGCCTCATACCGGCAAAGTGTTATACGAGCAAAACGCCGACGAAAAATTACCACCGGCATCTATAACCAAAATAATGTCACTTCTGCTTATAATGGAAGCCTTGGAAAGAGGCGACTTTGATTTAGAAACCGTAGTTACAGCCAGTGAGCACGCTTGCAGTATGGGTGGAAGTCAGATTTGGTTAGAGCCGGGCGAAGGTATGACGGTTGACGATTTGCTAAGGGCCACCGTTATAGCTTCCGCAAATGATGCCTGTGTAGCTTTGGGCGAATTAGTAGCAGGAAGCGAAGAAGGCTTCGTGGCACTTATGAACGAAAAGGCAAAGGCTTTGGGAATGAACTCTACCACCTTTAAAAACTGCACAGGGCTTGATGCCGACGGTCACCTGACAACAGCAGGAGATGTTGCAATAATGTCGGGCGAGCTTATAAAACACGAAAAAATAAAAGACTACTCAACCATTTGGATGGACAGTCTCAGAAATGGAAAAAGTGAACTTGTCAACACTAATAAATTAGTTCGTTTTTATAAGGGCACCACAGGTCTCAAAACAGGAACTACATCTATTGCAAAATATTGTCTATCCGCCACCGCCGAGCGTGACGGACTTTCTCTTGTGGCTGTAATAATGGCAGGAGACACAAGTACAGACCGATTCGAGGGAGCAAAAAAACTGCTTGACTACGGCTTTGCAAATTACAGTTTTTCTAAAATAGAGCCAGAGCTTAAAGAAAAAGAAATTGAACTGTCAAAAGGAGAAAGCAAAACCGTAAAGGTTAAGTCAGATGAAAACATAAGTCTTTTAATGCTCAAATCCACAAAAAACAACATATCCCGTGAAGTAGAGTGGGTTAAAAATCTCACAGCCCCCGTTAAAAAAGGTCAAACGGTCGGATATGTTAACATTTATAATGGTGAGGAAAACATCGGTAGAATACCTATCATCGCTTCGGAAAATGTCGAAAAAAGAAGTTTTTGGCTTAGCTTCGGTAATATTTTTAAAAATATGTTTAAAATATGAAAATTTTTAGTAAATTTACATTATTTTCACTTGAAAATGCCCACTATTTATTGTACAATAAATACAAGAAAGTGAGGAGTTTTCATGGCAGTGAATTTTAGTCATACCTTCGCCAATTCCTTTATAAGAGAAAACGACCTTTCGGGTTTAAACTCTCAGGTTTTACTAGCACACGATGCCGTAAACCAAAAATCAGGCCTTGGTAATGATTTTTTAGGTTGGGTAACCTTACCTCGTGATTATGATAAAGAAGAATTCGGCCGCATTAAAAAAGCGGCAGATAAAATCCGTAAAGATACCGATGTTCTGATCGTTATCGGTAT
>JAZOQF010000171.1:0-1627 GCA_045655905.1 Acutalibacteraceae bacterium
CGCGGCAGGGAATATAGCGAGGTTATGCCGTGGGATCATTTGAACTACGGTGTAACGAAACGCTTCTTTATCTGCGAAAATGAAAAGGCGCACGGCGAAACAACAACGCCCAACTGTCGCGAAAAGTGTGCAGGTTGCGGCGCAAATTGCTATGGGGAGGGTGTGTGCTTTGAGAAACGTTAGAGTATTTTTCACTAAAAACGGCAGAATGAAGTTTGCCTCCCACCTCGATATGAACCGTCTTATGACCCGCGTTATCAGACGCTCCGGCGTACCGATTTGGTATACCGAGGGATTTAATCAGCATCCGTATATAACTTTTGCGCTACCGCTATCTTTAGGCTTTACAAGCGACTATGAGATAATGGATATTCGCATTATGGATGCTGAATTCAGCAACGAAATGGTAAAATCAGCACTCAATTCAGTTTTTCCCGATGGTTTGGTTGTGACCGATGTCTGCGATGCTGTTTTAAAAACGGGGGAAATAGCATTTGCTGAGTTTTTAATAACCTTCGAGAGCAATGATAAGTCGTTTGCTCAGTCACTTGAGGAATTCTTATTACAAGAAGCGATTATAACTGAGAAAAAAACCAAAAAGGGTAAGATGAAGGAAATCGATATGGCGCCCTGTATTAAGAGTTTTTCTGTTTCAAATGGTGATAGCGTTGAACTTTCAATAGTTCTTGCTGCAGGTGGTGAAAATAATCTAAATCCCACCTTGCTTTTGTCCGCATTTGGCGAAACGCCGTATTATACCGTGTGCCGTAAAATGATTTATAATTCTGCTATGGAGTGCTTTAGGTAATGAAGGAGTACATAGTTAAAACCACCGAAAAACTTGATTGGAACGAAATTTCCAAAGCGGAGATAGATACCTTTAAATGGACGTCCGGCTATGAGCCGATGGCATTCGCTCAGGTCGCTATTTTAAAGGGTAAAGGACTGGTTGCCAAGCTGACTGCTTTTGAGAGTAATCCGCTGGCAGAAAAGAAAAATTTCAACGACCCTGTTTATGAAGATAGTTGTCTTGAGTTTTTTGCTATGTTCGACCCTTGCGGTGAAAAATATATCAATATCGAGATGAATGCGATAGGTGCATTTCTTGCAACAGTACGCAGGGCTGATGGCGACGTTGTGACCATCGATAACTTTATTTCCTTGCCGGAAATTAAGGCGGTTAGAGAAGAAGATAAATGGTCTGTTGAGATATTTTTAAGCTTTGAGGATATTAAGAAAATGTTCCCGAATGCCGCTATTGAGAGCGGTTCGGTTATCAGAGCTAATTTCTATAAGTGCGGTGACAAAACTGCAATTCCGCATTACGGAATGTGGAATGAAATTGGTGGTGATAAGGTAAGCTATCATCAGCCGGAATATTTTGGAAAACTAATAATAGAATAAGAAAAAACGGTGTGGAATTCCCATACCGTTTTTTCTTTTAAAATTGTTTAGTGATCATACCGCTTAATGGGGGATAAGTAGTATAAAAAACAAAAGGACTTCCGAAGAAGTCCTTTTGTGGAGCTGCTAACCAGATTCGAACTGGTGACCTCATCCTTACCAAGGATGTGCTCTACCACCTGAGCCATAGCAGCAAGTCAGCCTGATTATTATATGACAACTT
>JAZOQF010000172.1:0-12489 GCA_045655905.1 Acutalibacteraceae bacterium
TTATTGTAGCGCTTGTAGTTGAAATCGCATTAGGAATTGTATAAAACCGAAAAATATATTTGCAATTTATAAGAATAACAGCGAGGTGAAATTCACCTCGCTGTTGTTATGTATAAACCACTCAAAACCCTATTGGTTATATTGTTTAATCTTCAACTCCATCTGCTCAATAAGGTTTGGAATAAAGGTTGTGTTTCTCGGGTAATTCGAAAAAGTTAAATTCATACCGGCGGCGGTGTCTATCATTTCAATCACCTTTTCTCGGCCGATATACTCTTCGAGTTTCCGACAAACTTCAATATCCGATAAAGCCTCTTTGAACACGACCGCTCTCAGCGATGGAGTCACACCATCGATTGTAGGATATACTGAAAAAGGATCGCCTGACGGAAAAGCCTTGTCTGCCGATGTAGTAACATAAGGGTTAATTTTTCCAAGAGAAAACTGGCTGTTGTAAAAATTGTAACCCCAATGTAAAAATCCTTTTACATTGTACTTATACATTTGAAGACCCAATATTCTGTTACGGTAGGACGGCATGGATATAAATCGGTTGCCAACATTATTGAACTGACTGCAGCAGTAGTATACCCACTGATTTTCAACCTTGTTTTCAAGAAATTTATCAATGTGATTCGATGCCGTAACCGGAAAATCAATAAGACCATTTTCATAAAATTCGTATTTTGAAATTGCATCCAATATTGGGCAGTCTTCAATTAAAGGTTTTACTATTTTGTAAGCCTCTTTATATGATTCAAGGTGCGGACCATAGGGCTCATCCGAAATATGAAAGAAGCAATTTTCTTTTACTTCCAACTTTTTAAGATATTCGAGCAATGATGGCAAAAACTGCTTGAGAAAATCTGTATACATTTCAGAATTTGCAGGCGTGTGCCAACCGAACATATAAGATTCTTTTCCATTCTCTTTCACTTTTATATTGGGAGCAAATTTAAGTCCCCACTGTGAAAAAAGGTGAGCCATTTCAAAATATTTAATACCGCATTTTTGGCAAAGTTTTATCCATTTTCCGAGCAAAGTAAAATCGAAATCAAATTTCTCGCCCTTTTTCTCAATTTTAACAAGCTGTGTGCAAGGACGTGTAGTGCCTTCGGCGGTATCGAGCGGAGGAGTTATGGTTGGAGTTAATATTGTGTTGATTCCCAGCTCGCACGCAAGCACAAGATATTTCTCTATTAAATCCCAATGCTCTTCACTATATATTGGAACATTATGAACATTTGCGATGCAGTCGCAATAAAACCATTGTGTGAAAAGTGTTTGCTGTTCGCCTATATTAGCATCAATTACATCAAGATACAATATCTGTTTAATTTCAATTTCTTCAGAAGGCTCGGAAGATTTAACCGTTGCCGTAATGGTGTATTCCCCTGCCGGAATATTTTCAGGCACTTTGACATTAAGCCAAATCGCACACGCATCTCCGTTTAGTCTAAGTTTGATGTCATCTTCTGCAGGTAGCAGCATATCAGGCATGAGGGACGGCATCTTTTCAATATAATCGCCGTCAGCACCTTCGTAGGTAGCAAAATCCATAACCACATTTTTAACATAATATGTTTCTATACTGCTTTTTAGTTGTGACTCTATTTCAACCGACACACACGCTTTATTTAACGATGAAACGGCTATCTGATATGAAAAAAACTGTCCGCGCATAACTGTTTTGCGACTGAATTGTTTTGCATTCTCGATGCCGATTGGACGTATTTTTTCAAGGCTTGATACCTGTTTTACGGTTAAATTCATATTATCACCTTCTATATCAATTGCCAATATTGCATTTTCATTATATACTCACTTTGTATGAATAGCAATAGTTGACATTGTTTTTTTATAATATAACGATACAGTTGTAAATCTTTTGGTTGAAACTTTAAAAGCACCTTGAAAACAGTATCACTTTTTGATATAATGCAGATATAATACGATGAATAGGAGTTACCAAATGAATATCCAAACATTGTGTAATCTAATAGATGCTCGTAAAGATGAGTTGTTTACGCTGTTATCAGACCTAATCAAAATTAATTCCGAGAACTTTATATCATCCGGAAATGAAGCGGCTTGCGCCGAATATATCCATGAGTTGTGTCAGAAAATGGGCTTGGAAAGTGATTTGTTTTCGCCGATGGAAATTCCGGATTTTGAATCCCATCCCGATTATTTTCCCGGAAGAAATTTGGACAACAGATTCAATGTCGTTGCTCGCTATCCCGGTGAAGAGAATGTGGACGAACTGTTGCTTATGGCACATACTGATACCGTAAAAATTGGTGATGTTGAAAGTTGGGATATGGCTCCTTTGTCCGGTGCTATCACCGATGGCAAAATTTTTGGTCGCGGTGCTTGCGACGATAAATATGCAGTTGCGACCGCTTTGTTTATTATAAAGCTTTTAATGGAAAGTGGATTTAAGCCGAAAAAGAATTTACTATTTGCGGCATATTCAGATGAAGAATACGGTGGTTCTCACGGTGCGCTGTCTTCGGTTATTAAATATCCTGCCAAACGTATCGTGAGTATGGATGGCGTAGAAAACCAAATTTGGCACTGTGGTTCCGGCGGACAAGAATTGAAATATTTCTTCCACACAAAAGACGTTGTGGACAGCGCTAAAACAACAGCCAAAGCCCTGTCTGTTGTCATTGATGTAATCGAGGAAACCTTTGCTGCAAACCGCCGCAAAGAATTGGAGGATAACCGTTTCTACAAGGGAACTATCATACCAAAGACCGCCCTTCGTTACATGGGAGCACGTGCAGGAAACAGTGGCAATGACCTCGGAAAAGGCGAAGTGTATTTTGTTTTCTACACCGATAAGACAAAAGAAGAGATTTACAGCGAACTCAAAGAAATCGAGACAATTATTGCCGAAAAACTGGCACCACTCGGCATCATAGGGGACGGTTTTGAGCCTGCCACCAGATTCTTCCATTATGTATTTTGCGAACCTAACAGCGAGGATGTACAACTTATGGTAGAGTCTGCAAAAGAGGCTGCCGGACAGGATCTTATTGTATGCGGTTCTTGTCTTTCCGATTTGTCGGTTATTTCGAAATATGGTTCAAGCCTCGCATTTGCTTTTGGTTGTGGCCGTGACTTCTCTGAAATTGGCGGTGCACACCAACCCAATGAATACATAGAATGCGATAAATTCTTAGATTATACAAAGGCCATTGCGGCATACGTTTTAAAAGTTTTATCATAGACAAAAGCGAGGTGAAATTCACCTCGCTTTTATTATTGGCGATAGTTGACATTGTTTTTTGTTTATAATATAATGATACGGTTGTAAATTTTTGTCGGTTTGGTGATACCTTGAAAGTTTTAAGATTTGTAAAGAAAAATGTCGTTTTTTGTATTTCGGCCATGGCGGCTATTCTAACCTGTTTACTCGTTCCGCCTGACAAAGAATACTTGGAATATTTCGACTTTAAAACACTATCGTGTTTGTTTTTGACATTGGCTGTTGTTTGCGCTTTAAGAAACATTAAATTCTTCACAATACTTGCCCGTAAACTTGTCGGTTTGGCAGGAAATTTGCGTTCGCTGTTTCTTTTTCTTATAATTATCACCTTTATAGGTTCTATGATTATCGCAAACGATATGGCGCTTATCACCTTTTTGCCGTTAGGATATTTTGCCCTTTCGGTAACAAAGCAAGAAAAATATATGGCATATCTTTTTGTGCTTCAAAACATATCGGCAAACCTTGGCGGTATGCTCACCCCGTTTGGAAATCCACAAAACCTTTATTTGTACTCATATTTCCAAATACCCACAGGTACGTTTTGCAGCATTATGCTTCCCCCATTCATACTTGCTGTTTTGCTTTTGATAGTTGCCTGTCTTCCAATAAAAGCGGAAAAATTCTCGTTAGATTCTGACTTGGGCGAAAAACTAAATCGCAACAAAACTATACTTTATTGTGTCTTGTTCCTTTTTTCTATCCTTATAGTTTTTAGGATAGTTCCTTACATAATAGGATTGTTAATAGTACCAATTATACTGTTTTTCGTTGAGCGTGATGCTCTTAAAATGGTGGACTATGGCTTACTTGGAACGTTTTTCTTTTTCTTTATATTTGCAGGCAATTTATCAAGACTCGATTCGGTAAACTACCTCATATCATCTTTACTACAACGTGACACCTTGATTACATCAATACTTTCTTGCCAATTTATAAGCAACGTCCCCTCAGCCATTTTACTTTCAAGATTCACAGAGAATTACCGAGAATTGTTGCTTGGCGTTAATATAGGAGGTACAGGAACCTTAATTGCTTCGCTTGCAAGCCTTATAACATTTAGTGAATTCAAGGTTTTATACCCCAAGCAAATCAAAAAGTACCTTTTCATTTTTGCAATGCTAAACATTGCTTTCCTTGTTATATTAACAACTGCAACTAAACTATTTTTTTAATATAATAGCTCCTTGAATTTTCAAGGAGCTTTGCCACGATTTGTAGAAATTTGTATCTCAAAGATTTACTTTTTTACTTCTGTATGGTATAATTAGCAAAATGTTACATTGGGAGAAATGAATGGATAATACCGCACTTCGCGACAGATTTCGGCATCAGCTCACAAATGTTCATGCCGCAACTGTACTGACTGTTTCTATATTCGAAATAATCGGATATATAATATTGATTAATTCAGGCGTTGAAGAATTTTCGCTAAGCAACTCTTACCTATGGCTTGCTGTTGTTTTACCGATAGTCATCAACACAACCACCCATTTGTTTGCACGTCACATTATCAACAAACCGAACGTTATTCGCCAAGCCAAAAACAGCACTATTATTTTTGCCGCATTGATAACCTCGTTTGTAGTATCCATTATCCACAAAGAATATCTTGTAACAAGCTGTTCTTTCATTTTTCCAATGATTCTTTCCTCGATGTTTAACAACAAAAAACTTCTTAACGCAAGCTTTTTAGCATCTCTTTTAATTCTTTTTTGTGTTAGGTTAGCGTTTGCAATAGATGATTCGCTCACCCTTACTATTAATCTGAATTTACTTGCCCTTTGCGGTTTTTCGTTTATTGCTTATATTTGCGGTATTATATCCATTAACTTTTCAAAAAACAACTACGCCACAATAAAATCTCAAGCAAAACAAAACCTGCAACTTATTGAACACCTTTCTCGTGACTCAATGACAGGGCTTTATAACCATAAATCTTTTTACAGTCAATTAGATGAAAAAATAAACTCTATAGAAAACAATGAACCGCTGTGCGTAGCTGTTATAGATGTTGACGACTTCAAAAACATCAACGACACCTATGGTCACTTTTGTGGTGACACTGTTTTAATTTATCTTGCAGATTTAATCAAATCACAATCCGCAACAATAGGTACCGCTTTTCGCTATGGCGGAGAAGAATTTGCCATTATTTTCTCAGGAACAAACTCAACTAAGGCTTGCCTTATCGTAGAAAACATACTTCATGATTTTAGAAATCACATCTTCCATTTTGCACAACAGTCTATCACTTTTTCCGCAGGCATTGCTGAGTATAAATCGGGAGATACCTCGGACATGCTTTTCGAAAAAGCCGACAGAACATTATATACTGCTAAATGTATAGGAAAAAATTGTGTTTTAAAAGCTGCAAGCTCCTATACCAAAGAAATTTATTAAATAAAAACATTACAAAGAGCGAGGTGAATTCACCTCGCTCTTTCTATATTTAATACATTTATCACCAAACCTTTACATAAAAAGGCTGGCTAAACACCCACTCCACTGGCTTTGTTGCTTTGAAAATTCAGTAGGTGTTATTCCCGTTTGTTTTTTAAATACACGGGAAAAATATTCAGGAGATTCAAACCCCAAACGCTCAGAGATTGTACGGAAAGAAAGTTCACCCTCGTTAATTAAACTCATTGCCTTTTCAACCTTGAGTTTGGTGAAATACTCCATAATCCCCATCCCCACGTTTTTCTTGAAAACGTGCATTGCTGTGTTAATGCTTACACCCAATTCATCTGCCAAATCCTTTAAAGATATGGATGCCGAAATATTTTGCTGCAAATACTGCTTGATTTCAAATGTTATTCTTTGGTCGCAAACCCGTGTTACTGTTTTGGAGGGATTTGAAAAAATCGCCTTTTTGTTTTCACCGCTTTGAATGTCCAATTTCAACAAAATCACATCTAATAAAGAGGAAATGTATTGTTTTATCGATTGAGAATCGCTTATTTCTAAGTCTTTATTATAATATTGCGTAGCCGTATAAAAAAACTGAAACAAGAGTTCATGCTCAATCGGTAAAATTGTTATCGGTTTTTCAAACTCGAGTGATTTCAACAAAGATAAATCACCATCAAATGCTGTGACGGAATATATTACCTGAGAGCTTTTTTCAATATCCATCGTCACAACATCAAAAGGGCGGCAAAGCAAAATTTGACCCGAATTAAGATGTATCTTTTTAGAATTAATTGTAAACTCCACTTCGCCACTAACAACCCAACGCAAAGTATACGACTGTACCGTATCTTCCCAAGGAGTATTGATAGGCTTGAGTGGATTGAAATAATATGCGCTGAGAATATTACTAATCAAAATCACATCACCCCGAAGCAATATTGTCCATATAATTTGTGATATAAAACATTGACCGTTACTGAGTTACATAGTAAAATTATAATAACATAAATACAATATTTGTCAAGCGGAGGTACATTATGATTAGATTAGGCATTATAGGCTGCGGCAATATGACAAAGCAACATTTGCCCTCTTTCGATGCACTGAAAGATACGCTTAAAGTCACAACAACTTGCGACCTTAACAAAGAACGAGCAGAACGCGCTATGGAGATATTGGGTGCTGAACGTTTCGACCTTGATTATCATGATATTTTGGAACATGTTGATGCTGTTCTGATTTCACTTCCTCATCAATTACACTATCCTGTCGGCAAGTTTTTTATTGAACACAAAAAACATGTTTTAATGGAAAAGCCTCTCTGCGTTAAGGAAAAGCAATGCTTGGAACTTACAAAATTAGCAGAAGAAAATGGCGTTACCTTAATGACAGCATATCCCGTGCGCTTTTGGGAAGAAACATTAAAACTGAAAGAATATATGGACTCGGGTATGATAGGCGACGTCTTCCAAATGACGATATATACCGACCATTACAACCCGTCGAGAGATACAAGAGGAACCTGGATGACCTGCTCGGGTCTTGGTGGCGGTCAAACATTCAGTCACGGATGTCACTATGTTGATATTATGTTGTGGTTCTTAGGAAATCCTGTCAAAGGAACCCACATTGGAACAAATCGTGGAACGCCTTGGATGGACCGTGAGGGAACCAGCCACGCAGTAATTCAATTCGAAAACGGCACGGTAGGATACCATACCGGTACATGGGGTGCAAGAGGCACAACCCATGCATATAAAATGGAAATTTACGGTACAGATGGAACACTTTCTTACACCACAACAGGTGAGAACAAGGGGAAAATTTTGCTCATAAAAACCAATGGCTACTCGCCCGAAGAAAGTGGAACTACTGTTTTGTGGGAAAAAGATTTTTCTTGCGGCAAACGCACCGACGGAGAGATTGAACATTTTGTTTCTTGCATTTTGAGCGGAGAAACTCCCATAACCAATGGTCGCACCTCTACCACAGGTTTGCGTGTGATTTGGAAACTTTATGAGGCTGAAATGCGAAATGAGGTTGCAGATTTAAAAGGCATTGGTTTTGACCTTCCTTTCATTGAAGAAGAAATTTGTGAATTTGACTGCGACAGCGAAGAAGCTCTGCAAGATTATAGCAAATAATACATAGTAGAATTTTCAAAAACCACCTATATTTCTAAAGAAATTGTAGGTGGTTTACTTTTTATAAAAAGTGCTGTATAATCAATTTAAAGGGGTGTTAAAATGAAACGAAAAACATTACTTATTATTTCTGCCGTTGCGGTTATTTTGGTTGCTTTTTTTGTGATATACCCATTTATCGAAATTGACACAGGAAGTAAGCTTGTCCGTTGCAGCTACACGGGTGATTTTTCAGAATATGACCAAAACCATTCCTACAATGAACTTTACTGTTACAACGAAAAACACGATGTTTCCATAAAAAATTTCGAAGTTAAACAATTCCTTTTCTTCCGCACAATTAATATGGATTATATAAAAGGCGATTTCAGAAAGACACAGTTCATTCTTGAAGAGAGCTACATAAAGGACTTTTTAGAGAATGCCGAAATTTACGACAACGAACATAATATTGACTTAGCATCACTAATAGATGGAAAAACTGCGATTGTTAGTAACAAAAGGTATACCGGAAATGACTACAATAAAGCAATATATTATATGCTAGGTGGAAAAGATGGCGAAATGTATATCTTCGAAAAAGATGGACTGCTGATAATTCAGGTAGGCTCATCTGATGAACTCCCAAAATTTATAGCATACAAATAGAAAAAGCGAGGTGAACATCACCTCGCTTTTTTTATTTCTTTAAAAACTTTTCTTCACAAATTTCCCTTAAATCAGGAATTTCCCAAGTTTTGTTGAGTTCTGTGAATCCCATATCCTGTGGGGTGCGATAATCGGGTAGGTTGTCCCTTTTAGTCAATTCTTCTCTGATAGCCTGCAGATATTTAAACCCAAATTCGTGCGACGGCGAAACATAGTGTCCCTCGTCCCATTCATTCCAGTTATCTATCATAAAAATGCGTTTTCCGATAGCACCGTCTGGCAGTTGGTCGCAAATATCTCTCATTCTGCCAACTACCTCTCTAAAGCCTTCGGGAGAAAGATGATATATTGTTTCATCACCAAATCTGTAACCCATACTGTTCCATGCATCTGTAGTTCTTGGTGTCGCATCTCTAAAGCAGGAAGCCACAGGAACGTGCTTTAGTGGATTTGGCTCAAGTCGTTTTTTAAGATGACGGCATTGTCCCTCGATAACCTCTCGCTCAGGCGGAAAACTCTTCTCAGGGGAATAACCACAGTTGTAACTGATGTGGAAATCGTATCCTCGCTCATCGCAGTCAAGATATTCTTCTGCGTTGAATGTGCTTTCAGACTCCCACAGGCAAACAGAAATGTAAAGACCTTCAAAACCTTGTTTTTTCACGTATTCACGGCATTTATCTAAAACCTCTCGCTGTTGCTCTGCGGACTCAAAAACGCTGTCAAAACGACTCTTTATGCATATTATCAGTACGGGTTTGTTGTCGATTTTAAGGTAGTTATTTCTCTTGAAATAATTTTCGGTCCAAAAAGGCAACAAGTTTTCGAGCAAATCTTGAGGATTTGTCTGTCCCCAACGAGGGTTGTTTTCGTACATTATGGCAAAATTCATCATATCCTGATACTTGGCATTAAAAAGCGCCTCGTGAATGCCGTGTGAACAGCGAATGTCATCTACCGTTACAGGCTTTCCTTCGTTTTCTTTTTTTCTATACCAACAATGAATAAAGCAATTAATTCCGTGCTCTAACGCCCACTTAATCTCAAAATCGCAAACCATTGGGTTTTCTTCATCGTAATAACCCATAAGAGGAGTGCGTTCCGGGAAAAGATGCAAATCGTCAAAGCCGTTATGTATTCCTGCCGCCCCCTTTTTCCAAGCAGGATAATAGTGAGCTGCAACCACTCTGTCAGATGTTGCAGGCTGTGGCCTCGGTACATAATTTTCGAGTTTTATATTATACATATTTATTCCCCTTTGCCTATCTTACTATTGCATACTCTATGCCGAGTATTTCAGCTATTTTTGCAATTGTATCTGCGTGGTGACCGATACCTAAAGCGTAGTGATGGGTAGGTGCTTCCATAACCCAACGCTTCACAAATTCCTTAGTGGTAGGCTCGAAAAATCCTCTTGTATTAGTGTTGCCGGTAGGAGGTATGGGACCCGCTTTTGAGTAACCTTCGCCAATGACAAATTTGAATTTTCCGTCATAAGTCTGGGTGATTCCAAGCATGGTTATGGGGCCCTCTTTAAGTTTGAACTCAACCGATGCTCCGCTACCGGGCTTGCCGTGGTATTTCTTAAGGCTTCTGAGCACAGGTTTTCCCTCTGCAATTCTTAGGTGGTGCGGTCCGTCGTGACCCACGAGAATGAAATCTTCCTTAAAATCAAACGGATGGAACTCAGCAAAGCTGCCGCCGATATCGAGTCGGTCCATTATAAGCATTGCAATACAGGTTTTTATGTCATACTCACCGCACATAGGAATTCCCTGGGCATTAAGAATTGAATTTCCTACAATAAATGTGGTTGCAACCTTTCTGTGAAGACTGTCAGCCCCGCCCTCGTAGTAGTAGGCAAGTCCTGTAAGGTTATATTTCTCAACAAATTTATCAAGTGCTACTGCACTCTTTGCTGCCTGATATTTATCAGCATCGGTAAGCTTTGAAGTTACGGGGTCAGATTTCGGCTCGGGCATATCAAATTCTTCATCAATAACCTTGATTTTAGCCTGTATTTCTGCCTCGGTTACTGTGTTATACACTTCTATAACATCGTCAATTTCCAACAACGGAACGTGAAGACCGAATGCGGCAGAAATTGCAGTAGGGTCTGCATGCATATCATACATAGCCTCCATTGTATGACCCATAAGACCCATTCTCGCACCTTTGAGAGAATGTAAAACCTTAGCAATGTCGCACCACTTGGCAATTTCCTTTTGAGCCTCGGCATCATCATACAAAGTACCAATAATAACATCGGTGATTTTTTTACCTAGTCTTACAGCAACCCCTGTAAACTCAGGTACAGAACAGATATTATCATTTTCAAGTTGCATAAATGTGCTTGCCTTTGTATAATCCATCGCCGCTCTCGGCTGCAACGCTACCAAAACCATAGGAATATTACAATCCCTGATAATTGGTGCAAAAACAGATGAGGTTGCATATGTTACCATATTGCACATCAAAACATCTATTCCCTCACCGTTGATTTTTTGTGAAACCTCGTAAGCCTCTTCGCTGTTTTCAATAAGACCGAAATCCACGACCTCTACTTCTTGTTTTTCGAGAATTTCAATAAAATCTTTGTGATAGCCTTCGAGATTTTCTTTCAAACCCTCAAATTGGTCAAAGTACACACCGTGAACAACACCAAAAACACCGATTCTTGCATTTAGTTTGTTTTTCCTTTGTATCATACCAACAGCTCCCTTAGCAAAATGTAAGAAATAAAACAAAAAGTTTTTATTTGTATATTGATTTTATAACGTATTTACAGTATAATCAATTCACAAAACAAACCATAAATTGTACAAAATAAAGGTGCAAAGACTTATGAAAATCAAGTTTAACGCTATAAAACCTTACGTCAGATTTGTTCGTTATTTACCACTTACTAAAACATCAAAATTCGAGCCATCATACCCCTATGACGTGCGAATGTTTTACGCAGCCGACGGCGAAGGCACCATTGTGGCGAACGGAGTAAAATACCGCATGCAAAAAGGCTCGGTTATTTTTATAAATTCGGGCATTAAGTATCACCTTGAAACTCCCGAAAGCCAAGTCACCTACATTGCAGTCAACTTTGACTACACCTTTGCAAATCACAACAAGGAAGTTCCTATTAAACCCGCTAACTCTTCAGAATACGATAGCAGTCGGCTAATTGAGAAAGTAACATTCTTAGATGCTGCGGTTTTCAACAAGGTGCTATTTCTCGAGCAAATTCCCGTAATTGAAAAACGCCTTATATCTATGGAAAAAGAGTATTCTATGAGGCTTAGCCTATATAAATTAAGGCTTAGCAGTACAATGATGGACATACTCGTCAAATGTCTCAGGCAAACCACGATGCACAATTCCTTAAACGACGGAAAAGAAATTGCAAATAAAATCATTACATATATAGGACTTAACTTTCACAAAAAAATATCCAACGAGGAAATCGCCAAGGAATTTAATTATCACCCCAACTATGTGAGCAGTTTGATAAAGGACTATACCGGACTTCCACTTCACCAGTACATTAAAAACATCAGGGTTACAAAAGCTGCAGATATGCTGCTTATTGCCGACAAAAGCATATCCGAAGTCTCTGCCGACTGCGGTTTTTATGACTCGAGCCATTTCATAAGATGTTTTAAGGATATTATAGGAATTACACCACAGCAATATAGAAATTATTATCTATAAAAAAGGAGATGATAAAAATCATCTCCTTTTCGTTTATTTGAATGTAAATACCTTTTTAAGTAACGGCTGAGCACCAGTTACCGGGTCCATTTCCATTACCATAACATCCTTCATATATTCATTCCATTTATCAACAACAGGGCTTTCGTTTTGAACCTTTGCCGCAAAATCCACACCCTTTTCGCACTCGTAATATCCAAAAAGTTCGTTGCCGACATTCCAAATAGTATAATTTTTAATTCCTGCGTTCTCCAAAACCTCTAAGAGTTCAGGCCAGATTTCATCGTGGCGCTTGATATATTC
>JAZOQF010000173.1:0-1673 GCA_045655905.1 Acutalibacteraceae bacterium
TATGCGGGGAAATATTTCATCACTACATTCATATCATCGCCATAGAGTTTCCGAAGAAGATAGGATTCCGTTTGGAAAACAAGTGGGATTAGGTACTGTTATTATCGGTGTGGGTATAATAATATTCAGCATTTTGTCTGCCATAACTTTATATACCGAAAATAACATCTTTGTTTTAATTGGAACCGCAGTTTTATTTGTTGGTATTATTGTAGGGCTTGTTTTAAGCTTTAAGGCGATGATTAAATATAATAAAGGAATTTTCTGATGAATTCAATTTATAGAGAGGTATACCTATATGAAAAAGAAGAAATTGTTATTTGCAATATTATGTGCTTTGGGTAGTGGAACAGTAGGATTCTTTGCAAACCAGTTAACCGAAGTATATGGTTGTGTATTATTTGGTATTGGTGTTGGCATTATGGTCTATTCAATTATAAATTTAAGTAAGTGAATAATATATTGAACTGATAACAAAATTCAAATATTTTTGAGGGAAAATTTATGAAAGACGAATGTTTAATTTGCGGAGCACCGCTTACATATTTAGAAAACGAAACGCAAATGGAATGTGCCCTTTGTCATAAAAAAGAAAATAGCAAGACTGCTTGCGAAAAGGGACATTATGTTTGTAACGAATGTCATACCGGCGGTATCGATTCCATCATCGCTGTCTGCCTTGCCGAAACTTCAAAGAATCCTCTTCTGATTTTGCAAAAGTTGATGGCACTACCTTTTTGCCATATGCACGGCCCCGAACATCATATTATGGTGGGTGTGGCACTACTGACTGCTTATAAGAACGCAGGCGGTAACATTGATTTACCGAAAGCCTTGGTGGAAATGCAATCGCGAGGCAAACAAGTTCCCGGCGGAGCTTGCGGTTTTTGGGGCGCTTGCGGTGCAGGAATCAGTGCCGGTATGTTTGTTTCTATCGTTACTGGCTCAACACCCCTTGCTAACGAAGCGTGGGGACTTTCCAACAAAATGACCTCAAAAGCTCTTGGTGCAATCGGTGAGGTCGGCGGCCCTCGTTGTTGTAAGCGTGATTCTTACCTTGCCATAACCAAGGCGGTGGAGTTTGTTAAAGAAAACCTCGGTATTGAGATGGAACTTGACGAAATTAAATGCGTTCACTCATCACAGAATAATCAATGTATCGGTGTGAGGTGCCCATTTAGATGAAGAAAATAGCATTTCTTTGCGTTCATAATTCTTGCCGAAGTCAGATTGCCGAAGCACTCGGCAAACGCTTCGCAGGGGATAAATACGATTTTTACTCAGCAGGAACTGAAACCAAACCACAAATTAATCAAGATGCCGTTCGGCTTATGAAACAACTCTACGGTATCGATATGGAACAAACACAGTATAGCAAAACCATAGACAAAATACCCACACCTGATGTGGTAATTTCAATGGGTTGTGATGTTGGTTGCCCATATATCGGCAGAGCATTTGACGATAATTGGAACCTGCCCGATCCCACGGGCGAAAGCGATGAGGTATTCAAAGCTGTAATTGCCGAGATCGAAAAACGGATACTCAGTTTATAAAAAACAAAACGGAGCAAATGCTATGAAAAAAGTTAAAGGATTGATTATAATGCTTTTAATATCACTCTCATTATTTGGAATGACCGCTTGTGACGGCGAAAATAATAAAACATCGAC
>JAZOQF010000174.1:0-12357 GCA_045655905.1 Acutalibacteraceae bacterium
TCTTCCTTATCCATTCCAATCAGCGGACGCAAAACAGGTATATTAGTAACGTTATCGGTTGTAACTAAAGCCGGCAGAGTTTGACTTGCGACCTGACCTAAGCTTTCACCTGTAATAAGTGCTAAACTGCCTGACGAACGAGCAATTTTTTCGGAAATACGCATCATCATTCTGCGCATTATGAGGGTGAAAAAGTCCTCGGGACAGTTTTTTGCAATTTCGTCTTGAATTTCGGTAAACGGCACGATAGCCAAATTGATACTGCCGCTGTACCTTGCGACCTTTGAAAGTAGAGTTTTAACCTTCATTTCTGCTCTTGCACTTGTGTAGGGAGGACTTGCAAAGTGGATAGCATTAAGACGAAGTCCTCTTTTTGCCATGGTCCATGCGGCAACGGGGCTGTCGATTCCGCCCGAAATGAGTATAGATGCAGTGCCCGCCGTGCCAACCGGCAGACCACCTGCACCCTGAATTTGCTCAGCGCGGATATAAGCTGAAAAATCTCTTATCTCAACATTGACTACAATGTCAGGATTATGAACGTCAACACTTAAATGTGGGAATTTTGATAGCAAAAGGCCACCGAGTTCACGACAAATTTCAGGCGATTTGAGTGGGAATTTTTTGTCCGAACGTTTAGCTTCTACCTTGAATGTTTTTACGTTCCTTAGTGTGTTTTCCAAATAAACAGGAGCCTTTGAGAGTATGTCATCCATATTTTTTTCGCAAACACAAGCACGGCTGAAAGCGGCAATTCCAAATATTAGAGAAACCCTTTCGAGTGCTTCCTCGAAATCATAGTTTTCCTCTTTAGGCTCGATGTATATTGTAGATTGTGCCTTGCGAATTTCTACACTACCTAAATCCTTTAAACGGCGCTTTATGTTTTTGATCATTATATCTTCAAAGGTACAACGGTTAAGACCTTTCAAGGCAAGCTCGCCGTTTTTTATAAGTATTATTTCTTTCATTTTAAGACCTTCTTAATTTTTGTGTTGCTGCTCTGAGCGTTGAAAAAAGAATATCAACATCTTCTTTGGTGTTGTGGTGGGAAAAGCTGATTCTAAGTGCTGAATCGGTTTCGGCACGGCCGAGCCCCAAAGCACTTAGAACGTGGCTTAGTTCTCCTTTAGCACAAGCGCTTCCTGAAGAAACAAAAATATTTTCACGCTCTAAAAAGTGGAGTAGTGTTTCCGAACGGTAGCCCGTAACAGAGATGTTTAGTATATAAGGCAGGGCGTCAACGGGCGAGTTAATTTTTATGAATCCACTATCCTCAAATAATCCTTTTGCATAATCGCAAAGTTCTTTTTGGTGGATCATAGCTCTATTCATTTCGGGTAAATCCAATACTGCGCCCTCAAATGCTGAAATCAAAGGAACCGATTCAGTACCCGAACGCAAGCCTTTTTCCTGACCACCGCCTGTAATAAATGGTGGTATGGTCACACCCTTTTTACAGTATAAAAAGCCGATTCCTTTGGGAGCGAAAACCTTGTGTCCGCTAGCGGTCATAAGGTCAACACCCAATTCCTTAACGTTTATGGGTAATTTTCCAAAGCCTTGAACAGCGTCACAATGAAAAATGGCCTTTGGACTTAAAGATTTAATTAGTTTTGAAGCCTCGTCAATAGGCTGTATAGAGCCTATTTCATTGTTGACAAGCATAATGCTTACAAGTAAAGTTTTTTCGTTCAAGGCATTTTTAAGCTCTTGAAGGGAGATTTTTCCGTCCTTTTGAGCTTTGAGTCGAATCACCTCAAACCCTTTAGCTTCAAGTCTTTTAACCGTTTCCAAAACCGAGGGATGCTCAATTTCGGTGGTGATAATACGGTTCCCCCATTTTTTATCTGCAACCGACATAATGGCGGTATTGTTAGCCTCGGTACCGCTTCCTGTGAAAATGATTTCATCGGGTGTGGCCTTTATGAATTTTGCAATAGTTTGACGAGCATTATTGCAAACTATTTCCGCGTCTAAGCCTAAAGAGTGCAAAGAGGATGGGTTACCCCAAGCATTTGTAAGGGCATTGTTCATATATTCAATTGCTTTGTCACAGGGCTTGGTTGTAGCGCTGTTGTCGAGATATATCTGCCTTTTCAAAAACTCACTCTTTCACATATAATTATACACTATATATTGTATCATACTTTATGTCATTAAACAATACCCAATGTTTCATATTGCATAAAAAATTATATTTAAAATAAAATAGTTATGGGTGTTGTTATATGCTTTTTTTGGAAAATTTAATTTCGGGCACTTTGCCTTTTTCTTTTTTGATGTTAAGCGGTATTTTTTTAAGTTTTAAAACTAAGTTTTGTCAAATCACACGTTTTTTTGAGAGTATAATTCTCACAAAAGAAGCCTATTTACATAAGGGCAAAACAAAGGAAATTACGTCTTTTAAAGCGGCTTGCACAGCACTTTCGGCAACGGTTGGGACTGGCAATATTGCAGGTGTTGCAGGTGCTATTGGCATTGGCGGTGCGGGAGCGGTTTTTTGGATGTGGGTTAGCGCCGTGGTAGGAATGTGCATCAAAGCCGCAGAAATAACCCTTGCTGTACTTTACCGTGAACGGTGCGGAGAAGAATGGGCAGGAGGACCGATTTACTACATAAAAAACGGCTTACCGTCGAAATTCAAATTTTTAGGTTTTCTTTTTTGTTTAGCATCAATCCCTGCTGTCTTTTGCAGCGGAAATATTACCCAAACCAATTCGGCAATGATCACATTTTGCGACAGTGATATAAAGCGCGTTGTTTGGGGCACAATTTTTGCCGTTTCGGTATTTGTTTCTGTGACAGGGAGTTTGCATAGAATAGCAAATTTAACCGAGAAAATAGTACCTCTTATGTCGGTGCTTTATGTTGTGATAAGCCTTGTTGTGGTCATAAAAAACATAGAACATTTGCCCGAGTGCTTTAAAATGATATTCGAGGGTGCCTTTAACCCAAAGGCTGTGACAGGGGGAGCGGTAGGCAGTGTTTTTACTGCTGTTTTTATAGGCTCTTCAAGAGGTGTTTTTTCGAATGAGGCAGGACTTGGAACATCTGCAATGGCACACTCGGTGGCGGTGGATGCTAACCCTCATACCCAAGGTCTTTTTGGAATGTTTGAGGTTTTTGTGGATACCATTTTACTTTGCACATTAACGGCATTGACAATTCTTTGCAGTGGGGTTAAAATTAACTACGGAACAGCATATTCAAGCGAGCTCGTAGCATCTGCTTTGAATATGAATTTAGGTAGGTTTGGAAATATAGCACTTAGCCTTATGATGTGCTTGTTTGCTTTTTCAAGTATTATAGGTTGGGCTGTGTACGGTAGGATAAGTATATCGTACCTTTTTGGTGAAAAAGGTGTAAAAGCGTTTGTGCTGCTTTATCCTGTTTGCTGTATTTTAGGAGCTGTGCTTCAAAGTGGCGCTGTATGGCGACTGGCATCGCTTTGTAACGGAATAATGCTTTGTACTAACCTTGTGGCGGTACTTCTACTGAGTGATAAGGTTAAACCATATTTGAAAAGAGGAAATTCGAGTGTTCGCAAAAAGAATTGAGGAACTGAAAAAAGTATTAGATGCAAATACTGCTTTTATTGTTACAAGTTACGTAAACAGATTTTATCTAAGCGGTTTTCACTCATCGGCAGGGTGTGTGGTTGTAACTCAGAATACTGCTACGTTGCTTATTGATTTCAGGTATTTCGAAAAGGCAAGTGCAGTAGTTTCGCATATTGATGTAAAACTTTGTACTAAGCTTTATGAAAACATAAAAGAGATATTAAATGCAGAAAATATTAAAAATGTGCAAATCGAAACGGCGAGTATGACTATTGACGGTCTTGACCGAATGAAAAAGGCTTTACCAGATTTTAATGTTAAAACGGAGCCGTTTTTAAGCCAAAAACTCGACGAATTAAGACAAATTAAAACCTCAAAAGAAATAGAACTTATAAAAAAGGCTCAAAGAATTACGGATGATGCCTTTGCATATATTTTAAACCACATAAAGAGGGACAAGACCGAAAAGGAAATTGCCCTCGAGTTAGAGTTTTTTATGAGGAAACAGGGGAGTGAGGGCGTAGCGTTTGATATTATTGCCGTTTCGGGTAAAAATTCTTCTTTGCCTCACGGTGTGCCTACAGATAAACCACTTGAAGATGGGGATTTTCTAACCCTTGATTTTGGTGCGGTTTGTAGTGGATATCGTTCTGATATGACACGTACTGTTGCGTTAGGCTTTGTGACCGACGAACAAAGGGTGATTTATGATACAGTTTTAAATGCACAGCTATCCACCATTGATGCTATAAAACCGGGTATAGAGTGCCGTGAAATTGATAAAGTTGCACGAGATGCGATTTCGAACGCCGGATACGGTGAATATTTCGGCCACGGCTTGGGACATAGCGTAGGAATTGAGGTACACGAGTCGCCCGCTTGCAATATGCGCGACACGACACCGCTTGAAAAGGGTATGATTATGACGGTGGAGCCCGGAATTTATTTGCCGAATAAATTTGGCGTCAGAATTGAGGATATGGTTGTTGTTACCGATGATGGAGTTGAAAACTTAACTAAGAGTCCAAAAGAACTTATGATATTTTAATTATTTAATATTAGATATAGCGTAAATAATAAAGGAACACTATTAACAGTGTTCCTTTTGCTTTTTGGACTTTTTATCAGCGTATAGCATTTGGTCGGCGTTTTCAAAAGCAATATTAAAGCTTTCGGAACCGTTCTTACTCACAACTGAATATCCCTTTGAAAATCTGAAATCTGCGTTTTTGAGTTCTGCTTTCTTGAGTTCTAACAAGAGGTTTACAAGGTCATCTTCGGAAATATCCGTAGATATAACTAAGAATTCATCACCGCCAATTCGGTAAACAGTATGATTTTTGTCATTAAAAATTTTTCTAAGTCTATTTGCGGCTAAAATTAAAATCTCATCACCAAAAAGATGGCCCTTCGTATCATTTATTTTTTTGAAATCATCAATATCATAAATCGAAAACCACAAACCTTTTAATTTCTTTCTTTCAAGCTTGGCTAAATCCCGAATATAAGCATTGCGGTTAAATAAATTGGTTAAGTCATCTTTAAAAGCTAGATTATATAACCGGCTTCCTCTTTTATAATAAAAAGTATAAGCGTCTTGTGTTTTCAAAATTTTTATAATAGTTATTATCGCAGCAGTCAATAATAAGAATAAAAGAATTATTGTAAGGATTAAAAAATTAATGGTATTTTCCATAGGGGGTCACTTCCTGTATGTGAGGGGTTATATAATTAATTATACTCAAAATATTAAGCATAGTCAAGAGTTTGAGTATGATAAAATCTTCTCGGTGAGAATAAATGATAAGTTACAAGCCGTTTTATGAAACTTTGTTCAAAAAGGGAATAACAGAATATCATTTAATATTCAAGCAAGGGTTTTCGGCAAACACGCTTCACAGAATAAAAAAAGGTGAAGCAATCAGCACGAAAACTCTAGATGCGTTATGCTTTGCATTAGAATGTGAAGTGAGTGATATAATAAAATTTGAAATAGAATAAAAATAAAAAAGTTGCAAAAATTTTCAGAGAAAAGATAATAGATAATAGTGCAAAAAGAAAAAGTCGCAATGCGACTTTTTCTTTTTGGCGGAGAGAAGGGGATTTTGTCTCGGCACTGCCGTGCCTATCGCCTCGCTACGCTCGTTGCCGCGCCTAAAAAACAGTCCACTGGACTGTTTTTTTACGGCTTGTTCGAATCCCCTATATGATACAAAATAAAAAAGAACACTAATCTTGCGATAGTGTTCTTCTTAATTGGCGGAGAGAAGGGGATTCGAACCCCTGAACGGGTATTAGCCGTTACACGATTTCCAATCGTGCGCCTTAGACCAGCTCAGCCATCTCTCCGTGCGACTGTACCATTATACTGTATACCTATAAAAAAATCAAGTATAAATTTATCATTTTTAAAATTTAAAGTGTAACTTGATAATTGATTTCAACATACTATGTAATGCGAAAAAAATTAGGAGGCATTATATGGAAAAAGAAACTCGTGCAATTTTAGATGACAGCGATTTGGAATACTACCGTCAAAGGCTTGACAAAATAACATACCAAGACACGAAGCCTCAAAAGTATTCTTTTTGCTCTCATTTAACTATGGCAAAGGGAAAATTTGTAAGGGTAGAAATTTGTTTCTCGGGTTGCAGATATACAAAGTGCGGTCTGCTTTTGGATGTAGGAGAAGATTTTGTTTCAATAAGGGTAGGAAATGCGGTTGTAAGCACAGCAATTCCTATTAGCAAAATTCTTTCAATCACTCTTATACATGGTAATGGTAAAATAATGAAATAAAACTTGGATTTCGGGCAATACTAAGGAAAAGATTTTTTGGAGGCTTTTATGAGCAGACGAAATACAGTAAGACTTTTAAGCTTTTCCCTTAGTGTTGCCCTTGTTTGTTTGATATTTGGGTTTAAAACACAAAAAGAAAACGAACGCTATACACTTTATATTGAAAACAGCTTTTCCTATATGTTGGACGAACTTAATACCGCATCTAATAATATAGCGACCATTTTGAATAAAGCACGATTTGTGACAACCAAACCGCAAATTAACACTATGGCGGCCAAACTTTTAACCGAAG
The DNA here is from genome assembly GCA_045655905.1 of Acutalibacteraceae bacterium. GTDB lineage: Bacteria > Bacillota > Clostridia > Oscillospirales > Acutalibacteraceae > UBA737. The sequence goes on from JAZOQF010000174.1 coordinate 6,658, forward strand.
CGGAGATTTCCAAAAACTCCTTGGCACAGTTGCCTGTGGCAGGGCAGTTATCCTCTCTTAACAGGTTTTTTTCACAGGTAGGAAATTACGCTTTGGCTGTGTCTCAAAGTGAAAATGATGTTATAACCGAGGAACAAAGCCGAAATATCGAAACATTAAGTGCGATTTCTGTTAAGGTTTCCGATATATTAAACCGTTCGAGAGACAATTTTAATGATTTGGAATATTGGGCGAGGGAACTCAAAAATCAGGTAGAAGATGCGGTTGATACAAACAATTTAAGCTCCACACTCACAGAATTGGAGGACGAGTTTAAGGATTACCCAACACTTATATATGACGGGCCTTATTCGGACCATATTCTTGAAAAGGAGCCGATTTTAATAAAGGAAATGGCAGAAGTGTCAAAAACTGAGGCTCGTGATACTGCTTTCAAATGGACGAAAACGGAAAACCTTGATTTCGCGGGCACTACCGACGGCAAAATTGCTACTTTTGATTTTCTTGGTAATGATATAAGCGTAAGTGTCACCCAAAAGGGTGGGGTTGTGCTTAATTTTAGAAAATTCAGACAGATAGATGATATAGTTCTTAATTACGAGCAGGCAGTTTTAAAGGCTGATGCTTATCTTGAAGCTATGGGGATGCGGAATCTCGTTGAAACCTATTTTTTTGAGTCGGATGGAGTGTGTACTATAAATTATGCATTTCTTGACGGAAAGACGGTTTGCTATACCGACCTTATAAAAGTGGGTGTTGCAATGGATAACGGCGAAATCGTTTTTTATGAGTCGGCAGGTTACATTTCAAACCATAAAGATCGAGCCTTTATAGCACCAAAAATAACCGAGGAGGAGGCAAGAGGTCTTGTGAGTCCAAAACTCACGGTAAATAATGTAAAACTTGCGTTAATACCCACCGACAGCATCGAGGAAAAACGTTGTTATGAGTTCAGTTGTATTTCAGATGATAATCAAGAGGTTTTGGTATATATAAATACCGCCGCTTTGGTGGAGGAAGAAATCTTAATTCTCCAAAAAAGCGACGGTGGTATATTGGTTAATTAGAAGCCTAAAAGTTCTGTGCCTAATTTTTCGAGCAGTTGAAGTTTTTCTTCGGCTGCTTTTTCATTTTTGCCCACAGCACCTAAATAAAGCTTTATCTTAGGCTCTGTGCCCGATGGACGGACAATGATATAGCTGTTATCCTCAAATGTAAAGGAAATAACATTTGACTTAGGAAGTGTGATTGCAGTTTCCTCTTTAGTTACTAAATTCCGAGTTACAGAAAGCTCGTAGTCACTAATTTTAACAATCTTCATTCCACCCAATTCGTCGATAGCGGTGGCATGAAGGCGTTCCATAATGGATGCTATCTGTGCCATTCCGGACTGACCTTCACAAGTAAAGCTCTTTTGAGCAGATGCGTAGAAACCAAATTTTTCATAAAGGTTATTCATAACATCGTAAAGGGTTTTGCCCTTGTTCTTATAGTATGCTACCATTTCGCATATCAACATAGAAGCTACAACAGCATCCTTGTCACGTGCGTAGTCGCCTACTAAATAGCCATAGCTCTCCTCAAAACCTAAAATGTAACGGTCGGATTCGCCTTTATCTGCTAACAAAGTGATTTGTTCGCCGATAAATTTAAAGCCTGTCAGTACATTTATAAGGGTGCAGCCGTAATAATCGGCAATTCTTTGGCAAAGCTCGGTTGAAACAATAGTTTTAACTGCGACTGGATTTTTTGGTAAAGTTCCTTTTGCTGTTTTGAGTTCCAAGATATAATTCAACAATAAAGCGCCAACATCATTACCGCTTAAAAGCTCGAATTCATCACCTACATTAACGGCAATACCAACACGGTCGCTATCGGGGTCGGTAGCAAGGAGTAAATCGGGGTTAAATGTCTTAGCATAGCCTAAAGCTAATTCGAATACCTGACGGAATTCGGGGTTAGGGAATGGGGTAGTGGGGAAGTTGCCATCGGGGTTTTCTTGCTCTGCAACTATCTGAACGTTGGTTATACCAACCCTCTTGAGCACCTCGCGAACGGGCTTGTTTCCGGCACCGTTAAGTGGTGTGTAGATGAGACGCAGACCTGACAGGTCAGCATCAGGCTCGATGCGCTGTGATACAACATTTTCTAAATATTCATTTATAATGTCCTCACTGATATATTCAATTCTGCCGTCCTTTACAGCCTCTTCATAATCGCAGTACTTGACACCCTCGAAAATATCAACGCTTTGCATAATCGATAAAACATAATCAGCAGCCTCAGGTCCTAATTGACTGCCGTCAGGAGCGTAGGCTTTATATCCGTTATACTTTGCAGGATTGTGGCTTGCTGTAATTACAACACCTGCATCACATTTAAGGCGTCGTACAGCAAAAGAAAGCATAGGTGTGGGAACAAGTTCGGGATAAATATAAACCTTAATGCCGTTAGCAGCAAAAACGCTTGCTGTGGTTTTTGCAAAGAGCTCTGATTTGATACGGCTGTCGTAAGCTATTGCAACCGTTCCGTTTTTGGTTACTGAATTCACGTAAGCTGCCAATCCTTGAGATGCCTGTCCAACCGTGTAAACATTCATACGATTGGTACCTGCACCGATAACACCTCTAAGTCCTGCAGTACCAAATTCAAGATTTTTATAAAAAGCATCGGATATAAGCTCGTCGTTACCCTCAATCTCTATAAGTTCTTTGACAAGGTCAGGGTCTTTAATGGCTTTTTCTTTCCATAGCATATAAGTTTCTTTTATCATTGCTAAATTCCTTTCGGTTTTAATTAAAAGTTATATCACAGCCGATAAACTGTTGACATTCGGTTAAACCCGTCGACACAATTGCCTTTGTTCTCTCATAAGATTTTTTAGCTTTTTGGAGTGCGGTGGCATTAAATGAATATTTACTCAAATCATCAGGGTTTTCAATTGGATAAATTGTATATTGGTATCTTCCGTTTTGAAGATATTTGTTGACCCAAGTCGGTATTAAATCAAGACCTGTCAGGAATACTCCATCTTTTGTTTTTTTAAGGGTAAATTCAAATAACATACCGTCCTCTGTGTGACCTGTCGGACAGCTAGTCATCAGCTCTTGGCGTTGATTCGAAACCGCATTACCCGTCGAATAAAGACAAACGGTAGTGTGAAGAGAGTCTTCGCTTGTAATCAATTCCAATGGTTGAATGACATGAGGGTGGCTTCCTATAATAATATCAACACCCATATTACAAAGATGCTGTGCGATGGATTTTTGGTGTGTGTTGGGTGTGGTTTGGTACTCGTTTCCCCAATGAATATATACTACCAAGAACTCGGCGCCGTCGTTTCTCATTTGTTCAAGATTTGATTCTATATCGGCATAAAAAGCCTCGATTTTATTGTAACTAAAGGAGTTAATAAGGTTGTTAGCTTCGGCACTTATTACCGAACCATTCAAGTATTTTCTGCCTTCGGTTGGGTTAGACGGTGAGGTTTCGTAGGTATAGTTAATTATTCCTATACTAATATTATTGATTTTTTTAACTCGATATGCAAGCTCTGTTTCGTTTTCTTTAGTTCCTGTATAATCAATACCCTTTTCTTTTAATATAGAAACAGTACGTTTGAGTCCTGAAAGACCCGTGTCGTAGCTGTGGTTGTTTGATGTCAAAAGGAGATTTAGTCCCGATTCTTTAATAGCATCTGCCAAACTGTCAGGTGCATTGAACATAGGATAACCTGAATATTCTCTGCCCTCGTTTCCGCCGAAAGTGACCTCTAAATTGCCAATGCTTAAATCGGCTTTTTTAAAGTATGGTGCAGTTTCTTTGAAAAAAGCACTAAAATCATATAAACCGCTCGACGGGACATAAGCCCCAGTGAGTTGAGGGCTGTGTACCATAATATCTCCTGTTGACAGTACAGTCGTAGAAGTTTCTTGAAATTCGACCTCGCTTGAAACTACTGTATCAGCAGGGCGAGTTTCTGACGTTTTTCCTTTTTTAGAGAAACCTATAACGAGAAAACTCAACGAAACGGATGAAACAATGAAAATAAGTGAGTATATAAGGACTAATATTTTTTTAGCCTGTCCTTTTTTAGAATACCTTTTCTTCGTAATAAGTCTCACCTCGTTTCACTTCTTAAATTTTACTATAAAACTTAAAAAAATGCAATAAAAAGGCTGTTTGACCTTAAATCAAACAGCCTTTTGGTTTAGTTTTCGCTGAATATTACTGTCACATCTGGATGCAACTGCAAAATCGAGGCAGGAACCTTTGGGTCAACAGGGCCTGAGAAAGATTTTTCGAGAATTTCTTTTTTAGCAGCTCCGTTAGCAACTAAAAGTACCTTTTTTGCCTGCATGATAGATAACATACCCATTGTGATAGCGGTCTTTGGCACCTCGTCTTCGTTAGCAAAGAAACGTGCGTTTGCTTTGATGGTGGATTCATCGAGTGTTACCTCGTGAGTAGCAGCTGTGAAGTAGTCGTCAGGCTCGTTGAAACCAATGTGACCGTCAAGACCAATTCCTAAAAGCTGCAAATCAATGCCGCCTAAATCTTTAATCATCTTATCGTAAGCTTCACCCTCAGCCTTGAGGTCGGCTGCTTTTCCGTTCGGAACAAAGGTTTTAGCTTTATCAATGTTAACATGATTAAAGAGATTATCATTCATAAAATATCTGTAACTCTGGTCGTTAGTGCCGTCAAGTCCTACATATTCGTCAAGGTTAACGCTTGTAACATTAGAAAAGTCGATTTTTCCGTTTTTGTTATCCTCAATAAGTCTTTTGTAGGTGCCAACGGGTGATGAACCAGTTGCAAGACCTAAAACGCAGTTAGGTTTTAAGATTATTTGAGAAGCAATAATGTCTGCTGCTTTGTTGCTTAATTCTTCATAGGTTTTAACTGTAATAAATTTCATAATGCATTTTCCTTTCTTAGCACAACTTCGGTTTGTGATTTAACGATACAATTGGCGGGGTAAACTCCTCTGAGAGCAGTCAATGGGTAAACAGATGTGTTCTTTCCGATTACAGTTCCGGGATTTATAACACAACCGCAACCAACATCAGCACCATCGGCTAAAATTCCGCCAATTTTTCGAAGTCCCGTTTCTATATTTTCTTCTCCTTTTATAACAACTGCCTTACCGTCAGATTTGAGGTTGGAACATATTGTTCCCGCACCGGTATGTGCCTTGTTTCCGAGGATAGAATCTCCCACATAATTATAATGCGGTGTTTGAACGTTGTCAAGGAGAATACAGTTCTTATATTCGCTCGAATTTCCAAGTACGCAACCGCTTCCCGTGATAACATTTCCTCTAATATAAGCACCCGGTCTCAGTTCACAGTTATGACCGATTATAGCAGGAGCATCAATAGTAACAGTAGGTGCAATTTTAACATTTTCACCAACTAACACTCCGTCTTTCAAGAAGGTAAAACCCTCAATTCCGCTTTCTAAAAGAGAAGAAATTAAGTCTTTAATTTTAGGGAGCATTTCCCAAGGAAATTCGTGAGCATCAAAAAAATCTTTCAGGTAAGGAACGTTACATTCATAAAGTTCGCTTGTTTTAACCTTTTTATTCACTTAAATGACCTCTTTCTCTAATTACCTTTGCTATTTTTTCTGCATATTCTTCGCAAAGTTCGGTGGTTTCAGCTTCTATCATAATTCTGATAACAGGCTCGGTGCCGC
>JAZOQF010000175.1:0-11248 GCA_045655905.1 Acutalibacteraceae bacterium
CTTAAATGGTCTGGGTCTGGTGCATTATAATCGTAGTCTATAACGTACATGCAAGCATCAACGCCTGCAAAATAGTCTGCCATAACTTGTTCGCCACGTGCTCTGCCAGAAAAACCAAAGGTAAAATAATTGGCATCAAACCACCTAGAAATATGCCCTTGGTATTCGTTACCAGGGCGAGAAGCCACACCACCTTGTGTTATAGACGAGCCGTAGTATGCAATAGGCTTGTCAATGAATACGCATTTAGAGCTACATGTTCCAAATGTTCCAAGGATTTGGGATTGGTTATTCGCCAAGTATCCTTCGGCAAGTTAACAAACCAACCGAAGTATTCGTTGGTATATGTTCCTCCCTCAAAATACTCACTGTTGGGATCAGCCTCGCTGTCGAGCGGAACAAAGGTGCCTTTTACATTCACTTTTTCGCTACCGCAACCCGCGGATATAAACACACACGCTAATAACACTGAAAGTAAACCTATCCATCGTTTCATCGGAATCTCTCCTCGCGTTAATATGTTCGCTATAATCAACCAACTCAAAACCTTTAGATTTTGTTATAGTTGTTGTTTAATATTATATGATTTCAACGAAATTATATCACATAGCACGCTCCTTTACAAGACTTTACAGATTTAAACCCTCACACTGCTAAACACAACGTTACGCCCCCATACGGTAAATGCCGTATGAGGGCATTGGTCTCTCCCTCCGCCAAAACTGCGTTTTGCCACCTCCCTCTCAGATGGAGGCTTTGAAATAAAACAAACCCGATGGTCGGAGCCATCGGGTTTGTTTTTTATTTCTTTTTGAATTTGGGGAGCCAGTAGTTTTTGCCGAAGGCTACCACTTCGGCTAAAATGCACAGCGGGATTGCGGCATAAATATCGACTACCGAATGCTGCTTTACGAATGCGACCGAAATGCACACGAAGAAGCAGAATACCGTTACTATAGTTTTGGACCACCAAGCGGCACCTTTTTCCTTAAGCCAGGTAGAGGCGATTCCTATGGAATACGCCACGTGCAGCGAGGGGCAAACGCCTGTGTTGGTATCGAACTTATAAAGCAGGCTGACTATCCACGTTAGGAAGTTTTCTCTCGGCAGCACCTCGGGACGGAGATCCTGACGGCTCGGGAACGCGATATAAATTATCATTGCAACGACCTGAGTTACGATGATAAACTTCATCAAATTTTTGAAGTTATCGGGGTTATAGAGCGCGAAATAAAGCAGCGAAAAAACAATAAGCACATACCAGCCGACGTAAGGGATGACAAACCACTCGCAGAACGGGATAACGTCATCAAGTGCGCCGTGAACGGGAACGCATTTTTCGGCAGGGATAAGATTCTCGGTTAAAAAATAGAGTGCAAAGTAGCCAACCCATCCAAGCAGATACATTAAATGATAAAACTGCGGCTCGCGAACTCTTCTAAGTCGGAAGGTTCTATAATCTACAACGGGTTTTCTCATCGCGGCACCTCGTTTATATCGGTGTTTTTGAGATAGTGACGTCTGCCAATGTTGCGGTAGGGCACTACGGTGTGCTCGGGCAACTCGCGCGCAGTTTTGGTTATTTCATCCGAGATATAGGCGGTGATGCGCTTGCGCTCATCGGCGGGGTCGTTCTCGGGGTTATACTCTATCCCCTCGCCTATATACGACTTTTTCATATACGGTGCGATATACATCGGCACAAAGGTGAGCTTTTCGCCCGTTTTTTTATAATAAAGGCGGGCAACGTCGACAAAGTTTTCATCGAACTTATAGAGAATGTTATTGTGCTTTTCATCACGCTCGGGGAAAATTAAAATATTTCTGCCGGCCTTGAGCATTGCAACGGTTTCGCGGAAGGTGGACATTACGCGCTTATCGCGATAGACCGCTATGGTTCTTGCGTTGCAAAAAACGAAGATAGAAAGCGGAGCTATAAGGACCGAAAGCACCTTATAAAATGGATGGGTCCACTTGCGCTTTTGCGACCAGAAATCGCGGAAAGCATAGGCAGGAACGGTTTTCATCTTCATCATATCGGCGGCGCACCAGATATAGCAGTTATCGGGCAGATAGAACTCCCCCACCAGAGGGCCGTTCATCTGACTGTGGTTGCCGACTATTATACAGTTTTTTTCGGGCAGCTTATCGAGACCGATTATTTCCTTTTTGCCATAGAAAAATTTGAGCAGACGGCGAGCGGTCTTAAAGCCGAACATTACCTTTTTGGGCTCCAAAAAAACGCCTCCATTTCAGTAAAGTAACATATATATTTTATTTGTAAAAGCCGCCGCTGTCAAGCGAATAGCGCATAATTTATCAAGATAAAAGGAAGACCTTGTCTTGCGACAAGGTCTTTTATTATATTCCGAGCACCATTACGGCGATTTGGAAATAAAGAATGAGCGAGAGCGCATCAACTATTGTTGTGATAAGCGGACTTGCCATAATTGCAGGGTCGAAGCCGATGCGTTTTGCAACGATGGGCAGACTGCAGCCGATAAACTTTGCGAGTATTACGGTTGCGACCAGCGTTATACTGATAACCAAAATTACAGGCAGGCTATAATCTCTGCCGAGCATTAGATTATCCACCAGCAGCACCTTGCCGACGTTAACGACGCCGAGGGCTACGCCGCAAAGCGATGCAACGCGAAGCTCTTTCCAGATTATGCGGAAAATATCGTGATATTCCACCTCGCCAAGCGAGAGAGAACGAATGATGGTTACGGATGCCTGACTGCCTGAATTACCCGCAGTTCCCATTATCATGGGCATAAAGCAGGTCAGCGCGATGCCGTATGCCACGTTTTCTGCCAAGGTGGTTTCGAACGAGCCGATTATAATTCCCGTGAAGGTTGCCGAAATCATAAGCAGCATAAGCCACGGAATGCGGACCCAAAAGGTTCTCCACACGCCGGTTTTAAAGTATGCCTTTTCGCTCGGCGTGATAGCCGCCATCTTTTCGATATCCTCGGTCATCTCTTCTTGCAGAACATCGATAGCGTCGTCAACCGTTACGATACCTACAAGGCGGTCCTCGTTATCGACCACGGGAAGTGCCAAAAAGTCATAACGTTCGAATAGATTTGCAACGCTTTCCTTATCATCCATCGTGTTGGCAAAGATAACGTTGGTTTCCATTATGTCCTCAATGAGGCTATCGGTTGGAGAGAGCAACAGCTCCCTAACCGTTACGATTCCCAGAAGCTTGCGGCGGGAATCGGTTACATAGCAGGTATAGACCGTTTCGGAATCGAGACCTATCTGGCGGATGCGCGTGAAGGCATCTGCCACCGTCATGGTTTTCTTGAGGTCAACGTATTCGGTGGTCATAATGCTGCCGGCGCTATCCTCAGGGTATGCCAGCAGGCGGTTTATCAGGCTGCGAGTGGCACTATCTGCCTGGCGCAGGATACGCTTTGCAACGTTGGCAGGCATTTCTTCGATGATATCGACGGCATCGTCCATAAACATCTCATCCATAATCTCGCGTATTTCGCGGTCGCTGAAGGCGCAGATGAGCTCCTCTTGCAAATCGGAATCAAGCAGAGTGAATACCTCGCTTGCAAGCTCCTTAGGCATAACGCGGAAAAATCGCGGTCGCTCGTGTTCCTCTATCTGTTCGAAGAGCACGGCAATATCGGCAGGCATTTGTTCCATGAGCTCTGCTTTAAGCTGCGTGAACTTTTTCTCTTTGAAAAGTTCCATTATCATTTCTTCCACGTTATCACCCCTTGTGACAGACATTGTGCTTTAGCACCTAAAAATTATACCACCATTTCCCCGCGTGGTCAAACCTTTTTAGAACGGAGATTCACAAGGTGCACGCACGGTATCGTATGCGGCGAGGGAAATGTCAAGAGAACACCATGAATTTTTTGAAATTTATGGTGTTCTCCTTAAAATTATCCTTTTAGAATTGGTATTTGAGCAGAAAGAAACATTTTTGGTTAATCCCCAAATTCTGCTTTGATTTTTTCGTTAATTCTTGCATCCATTTTAGGTATGAGCTTCAAATCTTCCTCTTTTATGGCGATATCACCAATTGGTGCATGCTCACCCCATAAATCAAAAAATACATCCCAAGTTCCATCAACTGATTCTTCTAACCAAATAACGCCTTGCATTCCCTTGTGCACACCGTTTTTAGCATATTGTTCTTTTTCGACAATTACTTCAACGCAATCAAGATATTTCATTTTTTATTTCCCTCCAAAAGCTATTTGGATTTATTAAATGGTGTTTAGTAGCCTAATCACCAAATTTGGCTTTTATTTCTTCATTAACAATAGCATTCATTACAGGAATAGTTTTTAAATCATCTTCGTTTATACTTATTTCTGCAATATCTTCTTTTTCTCCACATTGAGGAAAATTCACAAGCCAATATCCAGCGGTTCGTTGTTCCAAACAAATCCAACCCTGCATTCCTTTGTGAACTCCGTCTTTAACATACTTTTCTTTTTCAACAATTACTTCTACACAATCCATCATTTTCATATTATTTACCTCCATAAGGTGTTGTTAACTGAATATGTCCGTTTGGGTATACCATCCAACCGGTAATAAAAGAAACGTTTTCATTTTTATCTTTTCTCGGAATTTCAATTCGAATACTAATACGTTGCCCGTCTTTATTTAGTTTTCCTAACACATAATTGCCTGAAATATACTTTTCTAACCCTTGCTTATTAATTTCACTCTGCAACCACTTTGCATCTGTAACTGTATATCCCCATTCATTAAATAATTCTTCTTTGTGGTGAGGATATTTGCCTTCGGTGTTGAACAAATACGGATCGAATTTACTATAAGCACTGTCGGACGTGCTTATACTTAGCACATCGTTGTATTGAATATCCTCTAATACACAGTGGCAAAATGGGTGATGCGGCCACTTTGGGGTTTTCTCCTTTTCAAACCAGCATTCGTGAAGCTTTAGACATTCCTCACAGTGATTATCACTTAAATCGCGGTGTATCTACATATTCCATTTAGGCAGACTTGGTTGCGGATACGTTTTCCATACATAGTAACTCATATTTTTTCTCCTTATAATTAGTGAGAGATAAAAAGTCCCTCCATATATAGGGAGAAAAACAGTAAAAGTTGCATTAAAATGTGCAACAACTATACAACTTTTTAAAAAATTTTATTTTCTTTATTGTAACACACATTTATACTTGTTTCAAATAATAAAGAGAAAGCGTGTGCTTTTTATGACACACGCTTTCAGTCGGCACACCGCACAAATTCCTAAAACAAATCAATATTATTCTTTTTGGGTACGCAGGTTCACAAGGTGCGCGATGGAGGGTGTGCTGTTGCCCTGAAGCACCGAGGTTGGTGACAAAAGCGCACCCGTTGCACAAAAGAGAATATTACAAAGCTCGCCTTTGCGCATACGTTTTAATATGTGCGAGCACAGCACGCTTGCGCTACAGCCGCAGCCCGAGCCGCCCGAATGAACGTCCTGCCGTTCACGATCGAAAATGAGCAGACCGCAATCGCGATGAACACGGGTGATATCAACGCCATCGCGCGCAAAAAGCGAGCAAAAAAGACTGCTGCCCACCAGGCCTAAATCACCCGTGAGTATCATATCGTAATCGTCGGGCGTAGTTCCTGTATCCTCAAGATAGGCGCGCACGGTATCGTATGCGGCGGGGGAAAATGTCAAGAGAACACCATAAAATTCCTTGAAAAAAATTTTTCGACCCTCAAATTTGGAAAATTATGGGTGCTGCCATGGGAGCCCATAATGTTTTACACCATAAATAAATGTTGTCGTTGTTTTTGTGCTTATTGTTGCCACTGGCTACATTACTAGCATAAAAAATAACCGCCCTGTCCTGAAAAAACAAGCGGTTATTCGCAAAACTTCAGGCTAACCGTCTATCGGTTTGCGTTATTTCACTTATATTATATCATATTATTTACGATTGTCAATTTTTAATCAGTTGAACTTAATTCCATCCTTATTAACATTAGTATAGAAAGGATTATCATTCATATACTTATAAAATGTTTCGCAATCGCATAAAGTTACGGTTACTACGACATCATACTGAAGACCAAGTTCAGAAGTCAATGATATAAAAGGCTTTTTAAAACCTGATATTTGTTCACGAGGCACCTTTGCTAAAACCATAATATCAATATCCGATTCTTCGGTTTGCTCTCCTCGGGCATACGAACCATAAAGAACAGTTGAATCTAATTTATCTCCAAATAAAGATTTAGCAAGTGTAGCTATCCGTTCGGTTATATATGTTAGTTGTTCATTATTACACATTTTTTAAATACCTTTAACACCCCACAAAAATTTCTTTCGCAGATAATCTGCATGTTCAGGCGTTATACTTCCATCATTAATTTCTGCAATATTAATGCTGCCGTACAATTCTCCCCACAAGCAATCCAATAAAGATGATTTCTCTTCAAGACCTTTCTTATAGGCGTCTAAATCGTGCTGAAGATATGACGGCAATCCATATTCGTATGAGCGTTCACGCTCTTCTTTTATTTTATCTTTATCCATACTAGATTCACCGCCTGTAATAATATCAGTTAGTATTATAACAATTCACTGAAACAGAGTCAAGGTCATCAAAAACGGAATCTTATGTAGTGCACACATGTTATCATATATGATAACATATGCTAAATTGATACCCACTAACGGCATTTTACATAAAAATAAGTCGCCTTATCATAATTGAAAGGCGACTTACTACTATAAGCTAGTCAAATAAACTTAACTGATAATTACTTGTAGGTACCGGAACCATCATAAGCTTTTTATACAAAGCTTTTGTCGCAGGAGTGCAGTGCGAAACCAATGAGTTCATATCATCAAACGAAGATAATGAAATCATTTTATCAGCTCCAACGAGATAAACAACAACCTTTTTACCTTGAGCAACCAATCCAACGATATTGTTAAGAGTACCCTTGCTTTTTCCATCCCAAATCATGAAACCATAATCTGCAGCATTAGTCATAGCAATATCTTTTTGTCTGTAAAAATCAAACCCTTTGGTCTTTTCTTCAACAACTACATTTTCGACTTTCCAATTACCTTTATTATTTCTTGCTACACCATTACTTGCAAAAACAGTAACATTTCTATAATTTAGAGAAATTAAATAATTTTGTACAGCGGTATCAACACCATAACAATCCCCTACTAAGACATCGAAGCGCTTTTCAGATATTGATAGCAACTTCTTTTTAACATCTTCATTTAATTCTTTAACAGAACGTGCTCCTGCTACAAATATCTTCATTGTGCTCACTCCTTCCTGTAGTAATTATCTTGTTTTTGTTATCGCTAAAAAGTAAATATTATCTATGTACGGATCTTCCTTCAAAACTCTTACACATTCATTCGCTGTGCTTCCAGTTGAATACAAATCATCAACAAGTAATATATTTCTATGTGTTTTTGCCTTTTTTAATTTAGCAATTGTTCCTTCCATGGACTTTTGAGTTCGCCCCATATTTTTTGATGCAACTGAGGTTGTTTTTTTAAGAATTGTATCATCGTACTTTATGTCATATTCATTAGCAATTTTTTCTGCAATCAAAAAAACCGGCTGACTAGCACGATGAACCGTGGGAGGAACAGGTATTACATAATCAATATTTTTATCAAGCAACCATTCATTTAAAAAAGGAATAATTTTCTCAAGAATTTCTTCACTAGTATCAAGATGACCGTTATATTTCATCTTGTATATCAATTCCCCAAGATCACTTCTTGTTGTATCATAAATATCATGACCAAATTGGTCATATCCCATATGCTCACTGTGTATTACATGTATATCCACAGCATAGCCTTCTGTCCATAATCCTAAAAGTCTAATCGGTTTACTCATAATATCTCCACTCTTCCTTATGTATTATACTATATTTATTTTATAATGTCAATTTATTGTATCAAGTAAGTCAATAAGGTATTTCTCAAAATTGAGAATATACCTTATTGACACGAATGTTACGCCGTTTTTTTCTTTTTTGTGGGCTTTTCGGGTTCGATAAGATGCTTGTTGAGTTCGATATATTCAACAACCTCCGCATAGGCATCCTGGAACTTGAATACAACCTCGATATCTCCGCCCTCGTGTACGAAAATTTCTTCTACGAGTTCGGTAAGCAACGGTCTTGTAAGGTGCTCAATGTTACCGTACTTTTTGAAACGTGCCACAAACTCATTCTCTTCCGTAATACCGTCTTGGAACTGTTCAGCAGACTTGTTAAGCGAAGCGATTTTTTCGTCAGCAATCCTCAGCTTTTCGTTAAGCCGTTCCTTTAACATCTGATACTCATCCACTGTAATAACACCGCTTTTCCAGTCAGGATAAAGGTCGGTAATCATCGACACAAGTTTTTCCCGTTCGGAAATCTGAGATTTCAATGCCTTCTCAATATGACTTGATTCCTTTTTTCGTGCGGAATTATTATTGATTTGAGAGAGCAGTTCGCTCATTGTTGTTGCCGTACTAATCATATTTTGAATTGTCAAAAGCACTGCCTGCTCTAACTTATCAATGCGGATAGTGTGATTAGTACACGCCGATTTTTTAAGTTTCCTTGCAGTTACACAACGATAGTAATGATACGTACCGTAAGAGTGCTGATTGGTCTTTTTGTTCATTACACGCTTACAGTCAGCACACCGCACAAGCCCAGAAAATAAATCAACGTTTTTCTTTTTGGGACTCTTACGAATACTCTTGTTAAATAGTGCCTGTGCATTGTCAAAGGTCTCTTGGCTAATGATTGGCTCGTGAGTACCTTCAACAACAATCCACTCATCTTTAGGGATAGCACGGCATTGCTTAATCTTATAACTGTAGGTAGTATTCTTGCCCTGCACCATATCGCCAACATACATTCGGTTTTGCAAAATTCGGCGCACCGAACTATCAGGCCATAGACCGTCATTGCTTCTGCCACAGGGATGCCTGTAATTGAAGCCTTTTTGTTTTTTATACATTGATGGGTTGGGTATGCCCATTTCATTAAGGTCTTTTGTGATGCCAATGATACTCTCACCCCCAATAAATCGCTCGAAAATCATTCGAACAATTGGTGCAGTTTCCTCATCAATGATAAGATGATGATTATCGTCCGGGTCCTTTAGATATCCGTATGTGGGGAAAGAACCAATAAACTTACCCTGCTGACGTCTGAGGTTCAGCGTTCCTCGCACGTTAACAGACGTGTTTGCTGCCAGAGATTCATTCATAATATTGGTGACGCCAACCTTCACCAAATCGTTAAATGAGTTTATACCTCTGATACCGATATCAATCTGGTTGTTAATTGCAATAAAGCGAACCCCAAGTTTTACGAAAATCTTATCAAGATAGATACCGCCCTCGGTGTGGTTTCGAGAAAAACGCGAAAGGTCTTTAACCAAAACACAGTTTACCTTGTGGGCATAAATATCATCCATCATTCTGTTAAAGTCAGGACGGTCAAAATTTGTACCGCTGTAGCCGTCATCCACATAAATGTCATAAATCTCCATATCGGGATAACGTTTTATATATTCTTTTAAAATTTCTCGTTGCGACGCAATCGAGTTACTCTCCGATTCCGTACCGTCATCACGGGACAGACGAAGATAAAGAGCAGTCTTCCAAACCTTTTTTGGTACGGAGGACTGCTCTAAAATTTCAGCATATTTAGCATTTGACATAAAGCTAAAACCTCCATATTTTTTAATATGAAGGTATGGCCGTTTTTCTACACAACCGTAGTATACCATACCTTCGACTTTAAATCAACCCAAATTTGTTTGGTAATTTGCTCCAGACGAAAATACTGAACCGAGAGCATCAGTAAAAGTTCGGTTTCCGCCGAAACTCACCTTCACTCTCACATCGCCGACTTTAAAAAGATAAGGGTTTTTAATTTGCTCAAAATAATCATTCATCTTTTCGGGCACTGATTTACCCGAATCTATCTTCACGTCACGCAAATCAACAAGGCTATCTTTAGAATAATCGGCAATAGCAGCAGTTTTAAAGTTTATTAAATCAAAATAATTTAACATAACTTGCCATTCCTTTCATAGTCTATTTTTTACCTTGCGAAAAACATTTATACAGCATTTACCAATTCATTGAACTCACTTTATTAACGAAAATCTGTCTTTCGACAAACTTCACTCCTATTCTTCCTGCGCTGCGCTTTTTCAAGCAAATGTTCTCCGACTTTGCGATTTGAACTTCTCCTTCATTATTTTCAAATCAAATCTGCCGCCAACAGATTTGACCGATTAATTCTGTGAAATTATCTTTTCATTAGATATTGCTCAACAGATATTGCGCATCTAACATCATAAGTTCATCCACCTGTCGAATACAATCCTCATCGGTATTAACCTCACGATCTAAAATCTCACGCATTTTATCCTCATAATACTTTTTATCCATTGCACATCCTCCTTTCATAAATTAATAATGAATTTCGGCTTAAATTCTATGGCGGCTCAAATTTAAGTTTTAAAATTCACGCTAAAAATATAAAAAAGGTTTTTTATGAGTTTCAAGAAAACATTAACTACAAAAAACTGCCGCAAGCAAAAAACTCACAGCAGTTTCTCTTTTATTGGAATAAAATTTTAAATGAGTGTCATTTTAAAAATGACGGCAACTTTCTTTTTCATATGCTTGATGACTTTCATTTCGAAATCGCCTTTCAGATTTATTTCGGATTAATTTTAGATTTATAAAAGGGTGCTCATTTTGAAATGACTTCTTCGCTTTCGTTTCGATATGATTAGACGGACTTTCATTTTGAAATGAGTGATAGACTTTCCCTTCGATATGACAATAGATTTCTGACCCTCTTGTCCACCTCAAAATGATAATCATTTTTTTGTCATTTTAAAACGAGTTTTTGCGAAAGAAAATCATATCGAAAATAGTATAATTTTTTCGCAAAAACACTCTCGAAACTCTTATCATATCGAAATGAAAAACGATATTTATAGATTTTTTATTATTGAGCCTTAGATTGCGAGAAATTGCGTTAGACTTCATCAGAACGTCATTTATACCCTTTTGATTCCTTTTTGATGCGTTTTGATTCAATTTCCTTAAGGTTTATGAATATATTACAATAATACCCCTATAAGGGGGAGAGTGTATTTCATAAACGTTAAAATATTATTACCCCATGTTTTTCCACCCCATAATCCACCCCATATTTAAGTTAGGCTATAACC
>JAZOQF010000176.1:0-3646 GCA_045655905.1 Acutalibacteraceae bacterium
ACATCACTCATTGTTATTTGGCTGGTGCTTAAGGTGTTGTCAAAAAGATATAAAACAACCATACAAACTAGCGAGCCTATAATATTTACTGCGAAATGAAGATTCACAACCGATTTCGCTTCTTTATTAGTGCCAAATGATGCAATAAGTGCAGTAATGCAGGTACCTATGTTGGCCCCGAGTACCATAGGAATTGCCATTTGGTAGGAAAGTGAGCTTGAAAGTGCCAAAGATTCTATTATACCGATAGTAGCTGCTGAGGACTGAATTACACCTGTAAAAATTGAAGATACTAAAAGGGCGAAAAGCGGTGACTCAAGCGACAAAAGCAGTTTTTCAAAGAAAGCAAGGTCGCTGACAAGATATATTGCTCCACTCATCAGCTCCATACCATACATTAAAATCGAGAAACCAATTAAAATTTGTCCAACCGACTGCCGTTTTGGTCCTTTTGATGCAAATATCAAGCAGACTCCTAAAAAAGATAGTAACGGAATTGAAACCTTAGGATTCACCAAAACAAGTAAAGGATGCGTTTCTTTAATCCCCGAAAGGCTTATAATCCAAGCGTTAAGGGTTGTACCGACATTGGAGCCCATAATGATTCCGAATGTGTTTTCGAAACTTAAAAAGCCGGAATTCACAAGACCCACAAGCATTACAGTAATGGCGGAAGATGACTGAAGTAATGCGGTGATCCCAGCTCCGCAAAAAAATCCTTTAATATCATTTGAGGTTGATTTTTTTAGGATTTTTTCAATACTTGTTGATGAAACGTTTTTAAGGTTTTCGCACATCAGCTTCATTCCGTAAAGAAAAAACGAAAGCCCACCTAAAAGGGTTGCAAAAAAAATAAGTGTCATACAAATCACCATTTAATTTGTATGACACTTTATTGTTATTTAAAACTCAATAGATTTTTCAATGTATGCTTTAAGCTCGGCAATTGGGATGCGCTTTTGTTCCATTGTATCTCTGTCACGAACGGTTACACAGTTATCTTCCAATGAATCAAAGTCGTAGGTAATACAGATAGGAGTACCGATTTCATCCTCTCTGCGATAACGCTTACCAATAGAGCCTGCGTCATCATAGTCAACCGAGAAATATTTTGAAAGCTCACTGTAAATCTCGGTTGCTTGTGGAGCCAACTTTTTAGAAAGAGGAAGAATAGCAGCCTTAAAGGGAGCAAGGGCAGGGTGGAAGCGCATAACAACACGGGTATCACCCTTTTCGTCAACCTCTTCATCGTATGCGTTGCAGAGGAATGCTAAAAGCACACGGTCTGCACCGAGAGATGGCTCGATAACATAAGGAATATATTTTTCGTTTGTTTCGGGGTCGAAATATTCCATTGCTTCACCCGAATGGTTGCTGTGCTGTGTAAGGTCATAGTCGGTTCTGTCGGCTACGCCCCACAACTCGCCCCAACCGAATGGGAATAAAAATTCAAAGTCGGTAGTAGCTTTTGAGTAGAAGCAAAGTTCATCCTTGTCGTGGTCGCGAAGTCTTAATGAGTCTTCATCCATACCAAGGTCAAGGAGCCATTTTTTACAGTAAGCACGCCAGTATTCAAACCACTCAAGGTCGGTGCCAGGTTTGCAGAAGAACTCAAGCTCCATCTGTTCAAACTCACGAGTACGGAAAATGAAGTTTCCGGGTGTAATCTCGTTACGGAATGATTTACCTATCTGAGCTACACCGAAAGGCACCTTTTTACGAGAGGTACGTGCTATATTTTTAAAGTTTACGAAAATACCCTGCGCAGTTTCCGGACGAAGATAAAGGGTAGATGTACTGTCCTCGGTAACACCCTGGAATGTTTTGAACATAAGGTTAAATTTGCGAATGTCGGTAAAATCGGTAGAACCACAATCAGGGCAAACAATACCTTTTTCCTTTATGTAGTTTGCCATTTCCTCATCACTCATAGCGGCAGGGTTATCACTCAAACCATTTTCAGCGACATATTCTTCAATGAGCTTGTCGGCTCTGTGACGGGTTTTACAAGATTTACAGTCCATAAGAGGATCCGAAAATCCACCCAAGTGACCTGATGCCACCCATGTTTCGGGGTTCATGATGATTGCGCTGTCAAGTCCTACATTGTAAGGACATTCTTGCACAAATTTCTTCCACCAAGCCTTTTTAATGTTATTTTTAAGCTCTACGCCTAAAGGACCGTAATCCCAAGAGTTAGCAAGTCCACCGTAGATTTCGCTGCCGGCGTAAACAAAGCCTCGGCCCTTAGCAAGAGCTACAACGGTTTCCATATTTTTGTTTTCGTTTCTCATAATTTCTCTCCCAATAAAACGAATTTATATACATACAATAATACAAAAATTTCCCCCAAAAGTCAACAACGAATTGACTTGACATATCAATTTGTTTGGTTTATACTTGAATATAATAATATATGGAGGTATTTTGCTATGGATAACAATAAAATCAAGCTTCATAATATAGATTTTGAGGATTTTATTAAGGCTATTGATGGCTGCATTGGTGATGTTTATTTGGAAACTGATGATGGTGATGTTCTTAATTTAAAATCTAAGCTTTGTCAGATGATAGGTCTTAGCACTATTTTGAAGAATACCGAGGTTGCAGAAGCAACAATTCGTTGCACTAACCCCGAGGATGAAACTAAACTTTTCCGTTTTAATCTTTACGGAAAGGCTTAAAGACAGGAGAAACTTGAATGGCAGATTTTTTAACCTATAAGGAATTACCGCTTGTAAGAAAAGGTAACGAGATTTACTATGGCGATATGGCACAACCTCAGGTTGTAAAGTTTGAGGTGCTTTCCACCACAAAAACCGAGGGCGGAGAGATGCCCGAAAAGGTAAAGGTAATCTTAATGAATAGCGATATTCAACTACCTGATGACAAACGCATAATCAAAGAAACCACAAAAGACAGCTTTTTTGAAGCACTTGACGTTGGTTTTGTATGGCTTGAAAGAGCAAATAAGAAATAAAAAAACAACCGCTTTTAGCGGTTGTTTTTTTAATATAATTCAGATGAAAGATATCGACTTCCATTATCGGGCAAAATCATCACAATGGTTTTATTTTCGTTCTCAGGACGCGTTGCTAATTCAATAGCTGTGTAAAGAGCGGCGCCCGAAGAAATTCCGATTAAAAAGCCTTCGAGTTTTCCGAAATGACGAGCTGTTTTAATGGCGTCATCATCGCTGACAGCTATAATTTCATCTAAAATCTCGGTATTCAAAACTTCGGGAATGAATCCTGCTCCGATACCCTGAATTTTGTGGGCGCCCGACACACCTTTGGTTAAAATGGGCGATGAAAGAGGCTCGGCACCGATTACTTTGATGTTAGGACATTTTTCTTTAAGATAGGTGCCCGCTCCCGTAATGGTTCCGCCTGTTCCTATGCCGGCAACTAAGAAATCAACATTACCGTTGGTCTCGCTTAAAATTTCAGGACCTGTTGTTTTGTAGTGCGCTAAAGCATTGTCAGGGTTTGAAAACTGGTCGGGAATAAAACTGTTGGGTATTTCCTTTGCTAATTCCTTTGCCTTTTCAATAGCACCCGCCATACCTTTTTTAGCATCGGTCAGTACTAGTTCTGCGCCGTGTGCTGTCATCAACTTTTTGCGTTCTTCCGACATACTTTCGGGC
>JAZOQF010000177.1:0-15099 GCA_045655905.1 Acutalibacteraceae bacterium
TTAGGACTTGGCGGTATTGATGATTTCAGAAACAAGTACCGCAATGTTGATGTTCTGCTAATAGATGATATTCATTTCATCGCCGGAAAAGAACAAACACAGGAAGAATTCTTTAACACCTTTAACGCGCTTATTCAAAACAACAAACAAATCGTTGTAACGGTTGATAAACCGCTTAAAGAAATCAAAACTCTTGATGATCGTATTCGTTCCCGTTTGGAGGGTGGCTTGTTTGCTGACATTTTAGCTCCCGACTTTGAAACAAGAGTGGGAATTATTATGAAAAAGGCTGAACAAAACGGAATTGAAATTGCTGAAAACATTGCCTACTTTATTGCTGAAAACATAAAGGTTAACACCCGTCAGCTTGAGGGTGTTGTAAAAAAACTTCAGGCATACATTTCAATTCAGAAAAAGGTGCCGACAATTTCCACAGTTCAGGGAATTATCAAGGACATTATAAGTGACACCAAGCCTGAACCTATTAAGGTCGAAAAAATTATAAGCGAAGTGGCCCACACCTATAATGTGTCTGAAAGTGACATTCTTTCTAACCGTAGAACAGCCGAGCTTGTTCTTGCTCGTCAGGTAGCTATGTACATAGCCCGTGAGACCACCGACCTTTCTTATAAAGCAATTGGTGAGAGTTTTGGAAAAGACCACACCACAGTTCTTTACAATGTAAATAAAATTGAGGAATTTTTGAAAGATAAACCTTACCAAAAGGAATTGGTTGAAGATTTAATAAATAATTTAAGAGCTTCGAGCGAGGTTATTTATTAAAAGTTATCCACCAAATTAACCTTAATTAACACAACAGTTATTAAACCCTTTGTGGATAAAAAAGTTATTCAAGTTTTCCACTTTTTATACAATTTTGCGTTAACCGTGAAAAATGGCTTTGTTACTACCTCTTTGGTACTTTTATTCACAATTCACCGCTTTTATTACTGCTGTTATTTATATATTTCTTTTAAGGAGGAAAAATTATGTTTTTTACTGTTGAACGTGCTTCTCTTTTAGAGGCTGTTTTAAAACTTCAAAGGGTGGTAGGAGCAAAAACCTCTATGCCAATACTTGAAGGAATTTTAATTTCTGCAGAACAAGGAAAGGCTACCCTTGTAGCATATAATCTTGAAATGGGTATGAAAAAGGAAATATATGCTAACTGCAAAACTGAGGGTGACATTGTTGTTAATGCTCGCTTGCTTGCTGACATCTTAAGAAGACTAGGCTCCAATATGGTAGAAATTGAAACTGACGAGAAACTTAACTGTCATATAAGATGTGGGGACGCTACATTCGATATTTTAGGTATGGCTGCAACTGATTTTCCCGAAATGCCTTCCGTTGCTGAGGGAAATGAAATTTCTATTGAATCTGATATTTTATCAGAAATGATTAAAACTACAATTTTTGCAGCTGCAACAGGAGAAAACGCAAAACCTGTTTTAACAGGTATCAATTTCAGCACAGAAGATTCCTATTTGCAGTTAGTTGGTATTGACGGATATCGTTTGGCTATCAGAAAACAGAAGGTTAAAGAAAATAAAAATATTGAATTCACCGTTTCTAACAAGGCTGTTGCAGAAGTTTTGCGACTAATTGATGAAGAAACAGAAGATGTTAAAATTCAGGTTGGAAATCGACTTATTTCATTCTTTATTAACGGTTATTACTTTATTTCTCGTTTGATTGAAGGTGAATTCGTAAATTACAGAAAAACTTTACCTGAATCTCACACCCAAAGGGTTGTTGTTAACACAAGAGATTTGATAAATACCATTGAGCGTGTGTCTTTGCTTATAAGTGAAAGTTTTTCAACACCTATCAGATGTTATTTTAATGAATTAAATGTTGTTTTCACATGTGCTACCTCTGTTGGTAGAGCTACCGAAACATTTGATTTGAACCTAGAGGGTGATAAGTTTGAAATTGGTCTTAACAGCAGATATTTACTTGATGCTTTAAGAGCAATTGAAACCGAGCAAATTCAAATTTTATTTAATGGCTCAAATGCAGGTATTTTGATGTTACCCACCGAGGGTGATGAATTTAAATATATGATAATGCCAATGAGGTTACGATAGTGGAATATAAAGAACTTAAAATTAAAGAAGATTATATAAAGCTTGATTCTGCTTTGAAATTTTCTGCACTTGTTCCTACCGGCGGAATTGCAAAAATGGTAATTCTTGATGGATTAGTGAAAGTAAACGGAGAAATTTGTTTACAAAGAGGAAAAAAACTTCGCACGGGAGATAAAGTGGAATTCGATGGCGAGGGATTTGAAATTTTATGAGGATTAAATCCTTAGAAATTAAAAATTTTCGAAACATTGATGAAATGAGCATAATTCCAAGTAAAGAAATGAATGTTATCTACGGTGAAAATGCTCAGGGAAAAACAAATCTGATTGAGGCTATATGGCTTCTTACGGGAGCTAAAAGTTTTAGAGGCTCGAAAGATGATGAATTAAGGCAGTTTGGAAAAGAAAAATCCTTAATTTCTGCTGATTTCATAGCCGAAGAGATAGAAAAAAACATTAAAATTGAAATTGAAGAAAAAAGAAAATTTTTAATTAATGATAAAAGGGTAAAAAATTCTGCCCAGATAGCGGGAAATTTTAATGCAATTGTTTTTTCTCCTTCCGATTTAAAACTTTTAAGCGATGGACCAAAGGTAAGACGGAAATTTTTAGATACGGCTATTTGTCAAATGTATCCTACATACATTGAAATTTTAAGGGAATACACAAGAGCCGTAACACAGCGAAACAAAATTTTAAAGGATTACAAATACGATTCCTCACTTTCTGTAATGCTTGATGTTTTTGAAGAAACGATTGCCGAAAAAGGCAGTAAAATTATAAATTACAGAAAAAGATATATTGAAATTTTAAAAGAATTCACCCCTTTGATTTATAAAGGAATTACCGAAGGTAAAGAAAATTTAGAAATTGAATATATTTGTTCTTTTAAAGGTGAAAATTTTAAAGAAGAATTAGAAAAAAGCCGTAAAGAAGATATGTTTTCTTTAAAAACCTCAATAGGTCCGCACCGTGATGATTTAGAATTTAAAATAAACGGTATTAGTGCTAAAAGTTTTGGATCGCAAGGACAAAAACGAAGTGTAGCGCTAACATTAAAGCTTAGCGAAGCTGAGGTTATAAAGAAAAAAACGGGAGAAAGTCCAATTTGTCTTTTAGATGACATTATGAGTGAACTCGACCCCGGAAGACAAAATTTTATTTTAAATCACATTAAAGGAATGCAAACATTTTTAAGCTGTTGCGACCCTCAAAATGTAAAAAATTTAATTGAGGGAAAGAAATTTAAAATATTTAAAGGAGGGGTGCTTTAATGTATGTACATTTAGGAATGGAAACTGTAGTTAAAGAGGATGATATTATCGGAATTTTTGACTTGGACAGTACAACCGTTTCAAAGCACACCCGAAAATTTTTAAATGTGGCAGAAAAAGAAAAAAAGGTTTTTAATGTTTCTTTTGAACTTCCAAAATCATTTGTTGTTTGCGGAAATAAAAAGAAAAATAAAATATATATTTCTCAATTGTCCTCCTCAACGCTCTATAAGCGTTCAGGTATAATATAAAAAATTTACTCAAAGAAAGGAAAAATTTTTAATGAGTAATGAAAACTTAAATCCTATTGTAGAAGGAAATTATGACGAAAGTTCCATTCAGGTTTTAGAAGGACTTGAGGCTGTAAGAAAGCGCCCCGGTATGTACATAGGTTCAACGGGCGAGAGAGGTCTTCACCATTTGGTTTATGAAATTGTGGATAACGCAATTGATGAAGCCTTAGCCGGATATTGCGATAAAATCACCGTTGAAATTTTGGATGACGGTGTTATTCGTGTTACCGATAACGGTCGTGGTATCCCTGTTGGTATTAACCCTCAAAAAGGAATTCCTACCGTTACTGTTGTTTTCACAATTTTGCACGCAGGTGGTAAATTTGGTGGAAACGGATACAAGGTTTCGGGAGGTTTGCATGGTGTTGGTGCGTCGGTTGTTAATGCTTTGTCCTCTTGGTTAGAGGTTGAGGTTAAAGACGGCGAAAAAATTTACAAAGAACGTTACGAAAAGGGTAATGTAACAGATGCTTTAAAGGAAATTGGTACCACTAACGAAAAGGGTACTACCGTTACATTTAAACCGGACCCGACCATTTTCACAGATACTACCCGTTATGATTACGATACTTTACTTAAAAGACTTCGTGAGCAGGCATTTTTGAATGCAGGAATCCGCGTTGTTTTAAAAGATTTAAGAACCGACGCTGATTTGCCCGACAGAATGGATGATTTTAAATACGACGGAGGTATTAAATCCTACGTTGAATTTATCCTTGAGGGTATGAAAAAGGATAAAATAAATAAAGATGTTATCTATTTCAGCGATACAGACGGTGATTCAACCGCTGAAATTGCACTTATTTGGTCCACCTCTTATGATACAAAGGTTATGTCCTTTGCAAATACCTTGCACACTATTGATGGTGGTACTCACGAACAAGGTTTTAGAATGAGCCTTGCAAATGTGGTTAATAAATACGCTTTTGATTTCAAGAAACTTAAAGAGGGCAACTCAAGACTTAAAGGTGACGATATTTTAGAGGGTGTTGTGGCTGTTGTTTCTGTTAAACTTGCAGATGCTCAGTTCGAAAGCCAGACTAAAGCTAAACTTGGTAACACCTCTATTGGTAAGATTGTTAGAGATTTGGTTAACGAAAAGCTTTATCAGTACCTTGAAGAGAACCCTGATGATGCAAAAATTATCATAGATAAAGCAATCGCGGCATCTAATGCCCGTGAGGCTGCACAAAAGGCAAGAGATTTACAGAGAAGTAAATCAGGTATTGGTGGAAAAGCACGTATGCCTGAAAAACTTAAAGACTGTATTTCCGATGACCCGACCAAAACCGAGATATTCATCGTCGAGGGAGACTCTGCAGGTGGCTCGGCAGTTGAGGGAAGAAACTCAACCTATCAAGCAATTTTACCTCTATGGGGTAAAATGCTAAACGTTGAAAAGGCAAGGGTTGACAAGGTTTACGGAAACGACAAACTAACCCCCGTTGTTGTGGCTTTGGGTACAGGAATTGCCGAAAACTTTGATATTGAGAAACTTCGCTATGACAAAATAGTTATCATGGCCGATGCCGACGTTGATGGAAGCCACATCAGAACACTTCTTTTAACATTCTTCTTCCGTTATATGCCACAGCTTATTGAAACAGGTCATATTTATTTGGCACAACCACCACTTTATCGTGTTTCAAAGGGTAAACGCTACTTTGATGCATTTACAGAAGAAGAACGTGACCGTTTTATTGAAGAACTTGGCGGAAATGTTGAAATTCAACGTTACAAAGGTCTTGGTGAAATGAACCCCGACCAACTTTGGGAAACAACACTTGATCCTGAACACAGAACAATGTTAAAGGTTACAATGGCTGATGCAGAAATCGCCGACCAAACCTTTACAATGTTAATGGGTGATGAGGTTGAGCCAAGACGTCGATTTATCGAAGAAAATGCAGTATTTGCAACAGATTTGGATATTTAAGGAGGGATAGACAATGGCAAAACTTGAAAATGTATATTGGCCGAGTGATGAAGAAACTAATATTCAGCCGGTAGAAATTGTTGATGAAGTTAAACAATGTATGCTTCAATACTCAATGTCGGTTTTGGTTGGTCGTGCTATCCCCGATGTTAGAGATGGTTTGAAACCGGTTCACAGAAGAATACTTTACACAATGTATGAAAACGGGCTTTCGCCCGATAAAAAACACAGAAAGTGCGCCGACACAGTAGGTTCTGTGCTTGGTAGATACCATCCACACGGTGACGCTTCTGTTTACGATGCAATGGTTCGTATGGCGCAGGATTTTTCCTTGCGTTATCCTTTGATTGACGGACAAGGAAACTTCGGTAATATTGACGGTTTCCCTGCTGCTGCATATCGTTATACCGAGTCAAAAATGAATCGTCTTTCTTACAGTATGCTTGATGATATTGACAAGGAAACTGTTGATTTTGTTCCTAACTACGATAATCGTTTAGAGGAGCCAACTGTTTTACCCGTTCGTTTCCCACAATTATTGGTTAACGGCTCAAGCGGTATTGCTGTTGGTATGGCAACCGAAATTCCTCCCCACAATTTAGGTGAGGTTATTGACGGTATGTGTTGTCTTATCGACAACCCCGAGGCAGAACTTTCTGACCTTTGCGAGCATATTAAGGGTCCTGACTTCCCGACAGGCGGTATTATAATGGGCAGAAGTGGTATTCGTGCCGCTTATGCTACCGGTCGTGGCAGAATTATTCTTCGAGGCAAAGCCGAAATTGAGGAAGTTAAAAACGGAAGATTCAGAATTGTTATAACCGAGATTCCCTACAAGGTTAAGAAACAAGATTTAGTTAAGAATATCTATGATTTAGCTGCCGACAAGAGAATTGAAGGCATTGATGATGTTGTTGACTATTCTTCTAAGCGTGACGGCGGTATCAGAATTGTTATCGACCTTAAAAAGGATGCAAATCCACAGGTTGTTCTTAATAAAATTTACCGTTATACTTCACTTCAAACTACAGTTGGTGCAATTTTACTTGCAATTGTCAACGGCAAACCTCAAGTTTTAACACTTAAGGAAATGCTTCAAAATTGTATTGACTTCCAGTATGAAATTGTTTACAGAAGAACTGCTTTTGACAAACGTAAAGCGGAAGAAAGAGCACACATCTTAGAAGGATTAAAGGTAGCGCTTGACTTTATTGATGAAGTTATTGCAATTATTAGAAAATCTAAGACTATTCCAGAGAGTAAAGAGGCTTTGTCAGAGCGTTTTGGTCTTGATGATATTCAGACTACCGCTATTGTGCAGATGCAACTTGGTAAACTTTCAGGTCTTGAAAAACAAAAAATTCTTGATGAATTGCAAGAAAAACTTGATTTCATTAAAGAATGTGCCGAAATTCTTGCAAGCAGAGAAAGAATTTTGGATATTGTAAAAACCGAGGCTTTAAATCTTAGAGATAAATTCTCTGATGACCGCAAAACTGAGATTACAGACGTTGCAGGTGAGGTTGATATTGAAGACCTTATTCCTGAGGAGGACTGTGTCCTGACAAAAACTGTTAACGGATACATTAAACGTCTTCCTGCTGACACTTATAATGTTCAAAACAGAGGCGGTCGTGGAATTACAGGTATGACCACCAGAGAAGAAGATGCGGTTGAGAATATGTTTGTATGCTCATCCCACGATTACATTATGCTCTTCTCAAATCTTGGCAGAATGTATAGAATTAAGGCTTACGAAATTCCCGAGGGTAGCAGAACAAGTAAGGGTATGAATCTTATTAACATTCTTCCCCTTATGGCGGATGAAAAGATTACTATAATTCTGCCGGCTAGCGAGCTTGATGAAGATAATTACATTGCAATGGTGACCAAAAAGGGTACAATTAAGAGAACTAAGGTATCTGAGTTTAGAAATACCCGTAAGAGTGGTATTATTGCTATCAATATTGATGATGATGACGAGCTCGGCTTCGTTAGAATGACAAACGGCAAGCAAAACATCTTTATTGCTACTCGTGACGGACTTGCAATTCAGTTCAAGGAAGAAAATGTTCGTTCAATGGGTAGAACTGCAAGGGGTGTTCGCGCAATCAATATGCGTGAGGGCGACAGAGTTATTGATATGGCAATTGTTGATGAGGATAGCCGTATTCTCACTGTTACCGAAACAGGTTACGGTAGAATTTCCTCTATTGCCGATTACAGATTGCAGTCTCGTGGCGGTAAGGGTCTTACCAACTACCGTACCGATAAATACGGTAAGGTTGCAGCTACAATTCCTGTTGGCGAAAACGATGATATTATAATGATAGCATCAAACGGAATTGTTATAAGAATTTTTGCAGGTGACATTTCTCAGTTCAACCGTCCTGCTAAGGGTGTTAGAGTAATGAGAGTGGCTGAGGGTGAAAAGATTCTCTCGGTTGCACTCACCGAGCACAACGAGGACGAGGTAACCGAAAAACCTGAAGAGGCCGATGCCGATGCAGGAGATGCTACCGAAACAGCAGAAGAAATTGCAAGTGCAAACGAGGCGCCGGCAGCTGATACAGAGGAGTAATTTGCGGTAATTTTTGAAAAAAGGAAAATGTAAATGTCCGAATTAAATCAAAATTACAATTTAAAAGAGGAAACCTTGGAAAACGAGCCCAATTTCGTTTCCGAGGCTTCCCTTGATGCTTTGTTTTCTTTCATAGAAACAGGTGAGCAAAGAGAAAAAAGAGAACTCAAAAAACTCGGAAACACGGTAGGAATTTGTCTTTTATCACTCTTTTTGTTTTCGGTAGGTTTTGGGCTTATAATCGGCATAACTGCGCAGTTTTCGAGTGTGGCTTACTGGATATATAGAAACTTGCAAGAACCTGCAATTGAAAAAGTTTTTCAAATCGTTTTTTCTATGTTTAGTTTCACGGTACCGTTTATTATTTGCTACAAGATAGCAGGATACAGAATTAGTGATTTTGTTTCTTTTAAGAAAAGCGAAAGAAACCAAACAATTCCGCTTTTCTTTTTAGGGTTAGGCTTTTGCGCCTTTGCAAATATTGGTTCGTCCGTTTTAGGAAATATATTTAGCAGTTTGGGCTTTGACTACAATCTACCCGAAACCCAAAATCCCGAAGGTTTTTTTGGATTTTTGCTGTCTGTTATCGCAACAGCCGTAGTTCCTGCTTTGATGGAAGAATTTGCGATGAGAGGTTTGGTTTTGGGAAGCCTTAGAAAGTTTGGCGACGGTTTTGCTTTGCTGGCATCCTCTATTTGCTTTGGAATTATGCACGGCAACTTTGTGCAGATGCCTTTTGCAATTATGGTAGGTCTGTTTTTAGGATTTACTGTTATCAAAACAAATTCGCTAAGAGTAGCAATCGCAATTCATTTTGCTAACAACTTTGTGGCAGTGCTTATGGATTATTTCCCGAAAGGTGTCACAAGTGAAATTCAAAATGTCGTTTATATGATTTATTTGTGCTTGGCACTTGTTTGCGGAGTGATTGCTTTAAGAATTGTGAGCGATGATTTTTTGAGTGTGAAAAAAATTCAAACAGAACTTACGCTCGGAGAAAAACATAAGGCATTCTTTTTAAGTGCGGGGATAGTTGTTTTTATAATCGCAAATTTAATTGAGGCAGTTTCATTTATATTTATTTAAAGGAAACACTAATGAACAAAAAATTTATGAGTGAGGCACTAACCGAAGCCCGTATCGCTTTTAATAAGGGCGAGGTGCCGGTTGGTGCCATTATCGTTAAAGATGGGGAAATTATTGCCCGAGGACACAACCAAAGAGAAGAAAAACAAAATGCACTCTCCCATGCCGAGATTGAGTGCATTAATGAGGCGTGCAAAAAACTTGGCAGTTGGCGTCTTGACGGATGCAAAATGTACGTCACCTTGGAGCCGTGTCCTATGTGCACGGGAGCGATTATAAATTCGAGAATTGAAACGGTTGTCTTTGGAGCATACGATTCAGCTGCCGGATGTATGGATAGCGTTATAAATCTTTGCGACTATCCATTTAACCATAAAGTAGAAATTTACGGCGGAATAATGGAAGATGAATGCCGTGAAATTTTAGAAAATTTTTTCAAAAAATTAAGGTAAAAAACGCTGTTTTACAGCCAATAGAAATAAAAAAATCAACCCATTCTATATAAAAATATTTCCATTGGCTGAGAAAGAGTTTTGGCGCAATTTACATAAAGTTTATACAAATTTTGTCAAATTAAACCCTAAAAAGCATCTTAATTTCGAAAATATCAATTATTTTGAAGATTGTCAGCATTCCGATATAAAGTGCTACCGAAAGACAGCTCAAAAAGATTGTAAACCATAAATTATTTAAAGAAAGACACAACAAAAAACGTGACAGACAAAAGGTAACAGCGAGTGCTAAAAACACAGGAACAAAAATTTCTTTTGTGAATTTTAGTTTCACGCCACTTACCTTGCAGAGTCTTTTTACATTTAAAAAACAGGTTAAGAAATTCGAAAAATACATAATTGAGATAAAACCCTTGAGTCCGAAAAGCGGAAGGGTTAGCAAAATGAGAATTATCCGTATCGTCGAATCGGCAATTGAAGTCCGAAAGGTAAAGGCTTGTTGGTCAAGCCCTTTGAGAATGCCGTCGGAAATGCTGTCTAGATACATAAAAGGAACAATGGGAGCTAAGAAAACTAAAAGTTCGCCAACATCGGCAGAGTTGTAAATTAATTGACCGATTTTTTTGCCACCGAAAAGGAAAACCCCTGCAAAAACGAAGGAAACAAGGGCGGTCAGGCGAAGAACTTCGTGGGTCAAGCGTTTGACTGTTGCGGGCATCTTTTTAGCAACCGCCTCGCTAATTTCCGGAATCAAAAGAATTGAAACCGAGTTCAAAAGCGTTGACGGAAAGAAAAGTATTGGCAAAGCCATGCCTTTTATCATACCAAATTGCGACAATGCGCCTATACCGGAATGTGGATAACGGCTTAAATTTTTTGGAACGAGTACATTTTCTGCAGTTCGAAGGCCGGTGTTCAGATATCTGCCCGAGGTTATCGGCAGAGCGATTCTCGTCAGCTCTTTTCTAACGGCAAATGGCGGATTTTTTCGTCCCGACAAAGCATTTAAACCTTTTTTGCTTGCTTGATAACACAAAAACAACACAAAACAGGACAAAGCCTCTGCTAACGTGTCACCTAAAATCACAGCTGTGGTGGCAGCGGCTAAACCTTTACTTATAAACCGTTTGACAAGGAGCAAAACCGCAACAATTCGTACCGTTTGCTCGAAAATTTGGGTTAGGGCGTTTGGGGTGACACGGCGAAGCGCTATAAAATACCCTCTGATACAGGAAGAAATCCCCATAAACGGCAAAGAAAATGCCATTATTTTGAGTGAGGGGAGCGCCCTTATGTCACCGATGATTTTTTCTGATATAAATTCGGCGCCAAAATATACAATCCCCATGGAAAAAAGAGCGATTAAGAGAGTCAGTTCAATAGAACGGCGAAAAATTTTGAGCGTGCCGTTTTTTGTGCCAAGCGCTAATTCTTCGGTGACAAGCCTTGTAACAGCGGTGCTGATACCACTTGTTGCAAAGGTTGCGGCTAACATATAAAAACTGAAAATCAGCTGATAAAGACCTACACCCTCACTACCGATTTGCTGTGTTATGTAAACCTTGAAGATTATACCGGCAAATCTAAGTATAAGGGAAGAAACGGTCAAAATTACAGCATTTTTTATGAATATAGTTTTTTTCAAAACGAACACCCCAAAAAAATATATGAGGGTGATGAAAAAATAATGAATGGCGGTGGAAAAATGTCCCCTTTGGCAGACAAAATGAGACCTCGTAAAATTGAAGATGTTGCAGGTCAGGCTCACCTTTTGGCTGACGGCAAGGTGCTAAGGCGCATCATTGACTCCGGCACACTTCCAAACTTAATATTTTACGGCCCGTCGGGCGTTGGCAAAACCACCGTTGCAAATATCATTGCCGAAAACTGTGGCAAAAAACTACATTATCTTAATGCTACTACTGCCTCAACTGCCGATATTAAGGAAATCGTGTCATCTATCGGCAGTATTGATTCAGCAAACGGAATTTTACTTTATTTAGATGAGATACAATATTTCAACAAAAAACAACAACAGATTTTGTTATCATATATAGAGAACGGTGACATCACGCTGATAGCATCTACCACCGAAAATCCGTACTTTTATGTTTACAATGCAATTCTCAGCCGTTCGACAGTTTTCGAGTTTAAAACCCTCGAAAGCGTTGATATTGCTGACGTTTTAAGGCGTGCAGTGCGAATTTTGGCCGAAGAAAAAGCAAAAGAAATTAAAATCAGCGATGAAGCAATTAAAAAAATGGCATCGGCCGCTGCGGGCGATGTTAGACGCAGTCTTAATATGCTCGAACTCTGCGTTCTTTTGGGAGAGGGCGAAACAATCGAGATTTCGGACGAAACGGTTGAGGAAATTTTGGTGGGGAACTCCGTTCGTTATGACCGAGAGGGAGACCAACATTATGATTTGGTTTCAGCCTACCAAAAATCAATGCGAGGCAGCGACCCTGATGCCGCAATTTATTATCTTGGCAGACTTTTGGCGGCGGGTGATTTGCCGAGTGCTTGCAGAAGACTGCTCGTTTGCGCTAATGAAGATGTAGGTCTTGCATATCCGCAGATTATCCCCATTGTAAAAGCCGCTGTGGATACAGCCTTGATGGTAGGACTTCCCGAGGCGAGAATTCCGCTTGCAAACGCTGTGATTATGGTGGCAAACGCACCAAAATCTGCAACGGGACACGATGCTATAAATGCCGCAATGTCAGACGTTGAAAGAGGACTTGTGGGGGATATTCCAAGACATTTGCAAAATAAACATTTTGACGGCGAAGATGCCGAGCAAAAAGGACAAAATTATAAATATCCGCACGCATATCCTAGGCATTATGTAAACCAACAGTATCTTCCCGATATCGTAAAGAATAAAAAATACTATGAGTTCGGTGATAACAAAACCGAGCAGAGTTATAAAGAATACTGGAAACAAATTAAGGAAAAGTAGGTGGAGAAATGTCAGAGCTAAAACTTTCTAAAAAAACGCTAATGCTTTGGAAAATCAGGGTCACCATTCTAACCCTTTTGGTTTTAAGTGTTTTAGCGTATTTTTGTCACGGATACGGTTGGTTTTTAATTGCAGTATTAGGACTGATTTGCCTTTACGAAAGTATTATGCTTTGGTATTTGCCGAAACTTTTCAAAAACTACCGACTAAAATATATAAACGGCGCCGTGGTAATCGAAAGCGGGGTTATCATAAAGACTACACACATTATGCCCTTTTCAAAGATGATTTACACCGAAACAATCTCATCACCCTTAGCCAAGATGATGGGCATAAAGGCTTTGATACTAAAAGCCGCAAGAAGCAGAATAATGATTCCGGAACTCCCCGAAAAAGAGGTGCAGAAATTCGTTACTGTGTTAGCGGAGGGCGAGATATGAAAAGGGAATTTCGTGCGCACCCTTTAATGATATTATCAATTATTAAGCCGTTTTTGGTTATTCTCCTAATCCCTGTTTTAAGAGGCATTGTGCAGTATCTTAAAAACGGCGTAGTTACACGTATTTTAGGAATGGAAATTATCCTTTTTGCACTGATAGCCCTTTTCGGAGTACTGCGTTGGAGAGCCTTTAAATTGGTTTGTTCCGAAAAAAGCGTAACGGTAAGGGATGGCATATTAATTATCCGTGAGGCTGTTATTCCGGTAAACGGACTTTCTTCGGTGCAAACAGAACAGTCACCTTTTGATTACATCTTCCGAAGCGTAACGTTCAGAATAAATACCGAGGCGGGAAGCCGAGAAAAGACCGATTATAAATTCAAACTCAGCCGAAAGAATGCCCATGCTGTATCCGAACTGCTTTACGGAAAGAAAAGTGGCGAGCCGATAAGGTTTTCTCCTGTTAAGATAGCAATTCTTGCGGCGGCAACCTCATCAGCTTTTACAGGCCTTTTGGTAGGGGTACCTATTTTAAATGGTGCTGCAAAGCTTGCGGGAATCGGTGTAAACGAGGTACTTGAGCGAATAAATGCTGTTTCTAAAGGGTTTGAAAAGTACTTCCCGCCGGCTGTAAACACGGCAACCATCATACTTCTTGCCAGTTTTGCCGTTTCGTTTATTTACTCTTTTTTAAGACACCTTAAATTCCGTGTTTTTCTTAATGAAGACCGCATCGAGGTGCGTTCGGGATTTTTTGTAATGCTTAGAACTGCTTTTAAAAAGGCATCGGTTAACAATGTGACAATTGAGCAAACCTTTTTGATGACACTGCTAAAGCGTTATGCGATGAAGGTGAACGTTGGCGGTTACGGCGAAACCAAGAGCGAATCCCGTGTGTTGGCACCTTGCGGAAAATACAGCGAAATCAAGGAAACCTTTGGGGATTATTTCCCTTTTATGAAATCCTCAGGAAAGCCTAATAAATCAAAAATCGGTGTAGTTCATTTTAACCGATATATATTCTGGGCAGAAATATTTTTCCTCATTCTTATATCCTTGGCGATATATTTTGCAACAAGGTTTAAAGAATTTAGTTTGCTTGTTATATTTGCAACCTTTGTAATTGGCATGGTTTTGCTTTACTACACATATCTTTGTCAACATGAGTACAAGACTTGTGAGGCTCGTTTTGGCTCGGCGGTTACGGCAAAATCCAAGAGGGGACTTCGTAAATGCCGTTTTTACTGCCCAAAGGATAGGGTTGGAGAAATCAAACTTTACCGTTTTCCGCCCGATATGTATTTTAAAACCTGTAACATTAAAATAATAACCCGTAGCGAAACGGCTGACAGCATACTTGTCAAACACCTCGATTTCGAGGAAACAAAACGAGACGTTTTCAAGTGTTACGGTATAACTGAATAGTTTTTACAGATAATAGTAATGTTTCACGTGAAACATTACTATTTTTTGTGAGGTAACATAATGGAAATATTGCTTAACTGCTTAAAAGCCTTTGCCGTTGGCGGCGCTATCTGTCTTGTGGGGCAGATTTTAATAGACTATACCAAACTAACCCCTGCAAGAATACTCGTATCCTTTGTGGTTGCGGGGGTTGTTTTAACGGCGATTGGTTGTTACGAACCGTTGGTTGAGTTTGCGGGCGCAGGTGCTACTGTGCCTTTAACAGGTTTTGGATACAGTATTGCAAAAGGTGTAAAGGAAGCGATAATGCAATATGGCATAATCGGTGCGCTGTCAGGCGGTATAGCCGCAACCTCGGCAGGCATTGCCGCATCGGTGTTTTTTGGTTTTTTAATGGCTATTATATTCAAACCCGGAGATAAATCCTGATTCAAAATAACTTTACAAACTCCTTTTAAACTGATATAATAAATTTAAGTTGAATTCAGTTTAATGTTTCACGTGAAACAAAGGAGTTTGTAATGGGTAAAATAATTTCCATTGTTAATCAAAAAGGCGGTGT
>JAZOQF010000178.1:0-4438 GCA_045655905.1 Acutalibacteraceae bacterium
TATCATATCTATCAAAAAATAAAGAATTAAAAGTCCAGCACCAACCACTACCGCTATGTCTGCAACATTGAAAACGGGGAAAGATGGAAAAAATTCAAAATGAAGAAAATCCACAACATTTCCGTTTCTGAAAGCTCGGTCTATCATATTACCTATACCACCTGAAAGGACAAGGCTAATCGCCCAAAACAACAGTTTACTTTTCATTCCGACCTTTAAAAGGAAGATTATTAAAACAAGTATCACAATTAAGGTGAATGACAAAAGAAGCCATGTGTTTCCGCTTAAAATACCCCAAGCTCCACCGGTGTTATGAATATACTGAATGTCTATAAAACCGTTTATAAATTTAGTTCCCTGACCTAACTGAAAGTTAGTAGAAATAAAATATTTTGTGTATTGGTCTAAACCCAATACCGAAAGCGAGCAAATAATTGCCAGAATAATAGATAGCAATTACTCTTCCTCCTCGGCAATATCGTCTATAACAAAACCGCTCGTTGATGTAACAACCTCAGGTTCTTCTTGGGGTTCTTCAACCTCTTCAGAAGCTTGAATTTTATCGTACGATGTAGATAAAACCTCGGCAACATATTCCGGAGAGGACGGAACGCTATCAGGAATTTTGGATAATAATTCCATATGCTCCTTAACCTTTGATACAATGCCCGATTTTAGCGATGAAATTTCGATTTTAAGTTTATCAAACAGCATTTGCTGATGCTTAACACGTTCTTCTGTAGCAGCAACAATTACTTCGGATTTTTCCTTTGCCTGTTCTACCATTTTCTTGAGTTCTCTCTCAAGATTGTTCTTTTGTTCCTGAGCTTTTAATTCAAATGCAGCAGAAAGTTCCTTTTCGCGAGCGGTAATAGACTCAATATTCGCCTTAGCCTGATTGATGATTTCCTCGCTCTTTTCTTTCGCTTCACTTACAATTTTATCTGCCAAACTTTGCGCACTTACAAGTACATTTTGTATGCTGTTTTGTGAGTTTTTAAAGCCCTCTATTTCAGAGTTTAGGGTTTCAACCTTAATTTCGTAATCCTTAATGATGCGTTCAAAAGCAGCATAATCTGCCTCTACTTTATCTAATAAAACATCAACCTCGTCAGCCTTGTAGCCTCCAACCGCTCTTGAAAATTTAACATCTCTTATTTCAGATACGCTTAACATTAAAACTTCCTCCTATACATATTTTTTATATTTAAGTATCAATCGATCTTTTTTAGTCTTGTCTTGTAAAGACTCTATAAAGAATTTTCCCTTTGAGCGAACGGAAATAACATCGCCGTCCGTCACTTTTGACGTCACCTTTTCCGTAACAACAGAATTGACAGTTACCAATGACTGTTCTATCTTTTCAGTAGCCTTATTGCGAGAAACGCCTATCAAAGCCGAAACTACACAGTCAAGTCTTTCGCTGGCAACCGTAACACTTCGCTCTATCATTTCATCGGTTTTCGGCAAAGGAAGCACAAAGCCTTTTTTAAGTGTCACTCCTACCCTTCCGATTTTAGAAACTTGGCTTATCACGTAATCGGCATTTTCGCTACACAGAAAAACAACCGCCCTTCCTTCTTCAATAAGGATATCTCCAACCGTTTCTCTTTTAAGTCCCAATGACATCAATGAGCCCAAAACATCACGGTGGGTAAGTTTATCGACCTTGCGAAACTCTGCCGTAACTGCTGTTATTGGGAATTCCGCCTTGTCTACCCATTCAGGCAAACAGCCAAGCATCACCCTGCCTGCTTCGTCATATCCGCCATAGAACTCATAACTATAGTCGAGTTTTTCAAGAATATTACGGGCAAAAATCGACTGTTCTTCTGAAAGAAAACCTAAAAATTTAGGTTTGTTAGTGCGTTCGCTTATGGTTACCGTGTCATACAGCCTGTCCTTTAAAAGGTCGGTTTCCATTAGAAGTACATTCTGCCTTCTTCAAAATCATCAAGCATCAATTCGCCCATCATATCGACGCCATTTGGAACGATTAAAAATGTGCCTTTTGAAATCTTTTTAATATTACCGTGGTTTGCGTATGTAGCACCGCTTAAGAAATCAACAATACGACGTGATAAATCACGGTCAGCAGATTCCAAATTCAAAACAACGGTCTTTTTATCATTAAGATGGTCAGCGATAGAGGTTACATCCTCATATCTTTCAGGTTTAACCAAAATTACCTGCATCTGAGAGGGATTAAAAGCAACTGTTTTTGGTCTGCCACCCATAATTTTAGGCATAGCATCTACTTTGCGAGGTTCTTCACGACGCACTTCCTTTTTTTCGACAACTTCTTCAAAAGCCTCTTCTTCTATTTCTTCATCGTCAAAAGCATTGAAATATCCTTTAATGTTATCGAGTAATCCCATATCCGTTCTCCTTTAAAATTATTTATATATTCGTTTGCCGAAAAGCGCCGTACCTAACCTCACAAGATTAGCACCTTCACTAACAGCAATATCGAAATCATCAGACATTCCCATTGAAAGAATATCCATACTACCATTATCTATGTTTTTAGCACCAATGTCAACAAACACTTTTCGCATTTTTATAAAATACTGCCTGTTTTCTTCGGCATCATCACAAATGGGCGGAATTGCCATCAGCCCTCTGATTTTTAAATTTGGCAACAAAGCAATTTCTCTTACTGCTTGTTCTGTTTCCTCGGCAGAAAAACCCCATTTGGATTCTTCATTTGCGACATTAACTTCTAAG
The DNA here is from genome assembly GCA_045655905.1 of Acutalibacteraceae bacterium. Taxonomy (GTDB): domain Bacteria; phylum Bacillota; class Clostridia; order Oscillospirales; family Acutalibacteraceae; genus UBA737. The sequence continues at coordinate 2,728 of JAZOQF010000178.1, forward strand.
AGAATATCCATTGTTTTTTGGTTTTTTACAGCCTGTTTCGAAATCTCTTTTGCAAGTTTTATCGAATCTACCGAATGTATCATTTCAACCCTGTTTATAATATCTTTGACCTTGTTGGTCTGAAGATGACCGATGAAATGACGGTGACAATCGGAAATGTCATTTTCCTTTGAAAGCAGTTCTTGGACTTTGTTTTCGCCTATATATGCAATTCCTTTTGAAATCGCATAATTTATCGTGTCACTATCCACAGTTTTTGTGGCCGCCAATAAAATTATATCCTCTCGACTTTTTTTCGCTTTTGCTAAGGCGTCATCCAATCTTTCAAGGACATCTGCTAAATTTTGGTCAAACTCTTTAGCCGACAATTTTTCCATCATAAAGATTTTTTCCTTTCACAACAACCTTATCGTAAAGTTTCAAGTAGTCGTTATTAGAGTTTTGCTTTTCGCAGATAATATAATTATCATTTCGGTAGACAACCTCAACCGGAACAAAATTTATCTGCATACCGTTTTGAACATAAACGCCCTTTTGTGAATCTACAACACGCAACGCTTTTTTGGGGATTCTAAGACCGCTATACTCTTTATTAACAACCGTCATATTACCACTTCTGATTGTTGCGAGTTCACTGTTCATATCGCTACAAGCAAAAATCAGCACTGCTTTTTCTTCGGTTTCGGAAATGTTTATTTGTTTAACGGTGACCTGCAATGTCGGCGAGGATTTAACTGTGGTTAAAAGTTTAAGAATTTGCCCCTCTTTGTATTTAAGTGAATCGTTAAGCGAAACTGTTGCCGCAATATACCACTCATAGTCGGAAACGATTTTTCCTATGACATCTACACCTCTTTTTTCAGGGGTAGCCGACGAAAGAAAATCTACAGTAATTTGATTCAAATCATCGGTTTTTAAAACATTTTCGTATCCGTCTGTCTTAGAAACGAAATATCCCGATTCTTTAGCTTTAATACTGCCTTTAGCCGACGGCAATGTGGCAGATAAACTTTCAAGTTCTCTTTTTAACTCTTCTTTTCTTTCAAGAAGACCGGTTGTTACGCCTAACGCTACTTGCTTGCGGTTGTTTGCAGAAAGCAATGCCTCGGTGTAATCTTCCATTCCGTTATAATTTCCACCGGCTCCCGCAAAAATAACCTCGCCTAAAGCGTTGGAAATTTTCGAATTTATAAGTTCTAAATTTGCAGCTTCAATATCGTTGTATCCTAAAATATCCTCAATGTCAGATATTTGAGAATTGAGTATGTCGATTTTAGAAACAGTTATTGATGCGGATGAGTTACTGTATATGTTAGCAACAACACCGTTTTTAGCAACCCTTGAGCCATCGGGCGTTACAAAATGCAAAACACCATCTTTATTATTGGTGACAAGTGTTTCTTTTCTAATGATTTGCCCTGTGATTTTAAAACCATCATTAGCAGTATAAAACACTGCCGTTTCGGTCTTTATGGGCATATAAATTGAAGAAAGGAGTTGGTTTATAATAAATACGCTCGCAATAACCAAAAAAGCGACTTTAAAAAATTTTGAGCCTTTCATAACCATCCTCCTATCTAATTATTTTAAAAAATTTCGTGCCATTAAGACGGCTTCATCTACAACATTTTCGCTCTTGTCTGCGAATATCCAATTGATTCTGTCATCTCGCCTGAACCAAGTCAGCTGACGTTTAGCATATCTTCTTGTT
>JAZOQF010000179.1:0-7493 GCA_045655905.1 Acutalibacteraceae bacterium
ATATTGTAAGCCTTTTTAACGATTAGTGAAACTAAATCTTGCGGAGAGGTTACAATAACTGCGCCATCAAGCGGAATGCTTTGGAAAACTGTTAGCGGAACATCACCGGTACCTGGAGGACAGTCAATAAGAAGATAATCAAGCTCGCCCCAAACAACGTCGTGCCAGAACTGTTTAACAGCTCCTGCAATAACGGGACCACGCCAAATAACGGGTGCGTCATTTTCAGGGAGCATTAAATTTATAGACATAATTTTAATTCCGGTTTTGGTCACAGCGGGGAGTATGCCAATTTCGTTTTGCATTGCTCTTGAGTTAACTCCCAAGGTTTTTGGAATGGAAGGACCTGTGATGTCAGCATCAAGAATACCTACCTTATAACCCTTGCGACTAAGTTCAACTGCGAGCATAGAGGTAACCATTGATTTACCAACGCCACCTTTACCACTAACAATACCAATAACGTGTTTAATGTTATTGTATTCACCGGTTGGCTCGATAAGGCTTTGTGGGTCCTTGCCTTTACAATTTGATGAACAGGAACCGCAGTTACCTGAACAGCCCTGAGTATTTTTTTCTGCCATTGAATTCACCTAACTTTTTAAACTTCAAAACATATTGTACTACTTATTTGTTAAAATTTCAAGTAATGCTTTACAACCTTTTGTAATGTCGTTAAAGGTTACATCGAAATTACCGTAATACCAAGGGTCGGCAACATCTTTTTCTTTTAAAAGCCTGCTGATTTTATTTTGTGGGTCGCTTTTTAAAATATGCTTTATGTTGCGAAGATTATTGCGGTCCATACAAATAAACATATCGTATTTGTCATAATCCTCGGCTGTTAATTGCACAGCCCGTTTTTCTGTTACGGGTATGTTGTTTTTCTTAAGTTCTGCAAGGGCAGGGGGATAGATAGGGTTTCCGATACCGTTCCAAATTTCCTCACTGCTTGTGGCAGAAGATTTAATTTCAAAGTCATTTTCAAGGCCTTCATCTTTTACTAACTTTTTCATAATAAACTCAGCCATCGGACTACGGCAAATATTGCCGTGACATACAAACATTATTTTTTTCATTAGTTTATCCCTTTATCTTGTTTTACATAAATTATATCACAAACTCTCACGATTGTAAAATATAAAGATATGAGTTATAATGAATTTATAGCTACGTGCTGATTTTAAATGGAGTGTGATTTAATGATATTGGTATTCGGTATAATTAGTGTTCTTGGTATTGCAACAGGGATATACTCTTTTGCTAAAATAGGTAAGGTCATAGGAATTGCAGAGTTGTTGTTGACAATAATCTGCCCAATCATAGCGTTTTGGTATGGATCTCTCCAGAGTGAGCGTGCTTTTGGTGGAACAAAATGGGAGTTTTTTGTTCATTCGGCAACAGTTGATAAAGACATTTGGCCTTGGATATTGCTTTTCCTGCTTATTGTAGAAGTTCTTTGCATAGTAAGAACTATTTTTGTGTTTGCAAAAGAAACAGACTAATTCCAATTCGGCGAACAAATAAAAACAACCGCTGACTTGCAAGTCAGCGGTTGTTTTGCTCATCAAGTTTTTTGTTTGGAAGACTGCTTTTAACTTGTTTAAAATTTTTAAATATGTTATAATTTAAAAAACATGCTTATTAAACTTTATGATATAAAATGTTTTTGGGGGATGAAATTGTGAGCAATAAAAAGCTGAAGTTTCCTTTTTTAAATATGTCGGTTTTAAAGATAGTTGGGATTATGTTGATACTTCTTACTGCCATTGCTCTCTTGTGGCACGGCAACGCCAACAGTATGCAAGCTATTCCCGCTATGACAGCAGGGGTGTATTTTGATGGTGAGTATCGTATTGAGAACGGCGATTGGCAGAAAATCGCTAAAGGTAATCACATACCTTCTACAGATGGCGATGTGACTTTGCGAGGCAATTTTCACATGGTAGCGCCCGATGGGGAATATGTTGGAATTTATAGTAGCGAGACACCTGTCGCACTTTATATCGACCATATAAATTTGACCATTTATGAAAAAGGTCAGGAGCCTTATATTATTGATGCGGAAAACTCTCTGTATAAAGATTCTGCTTGCGGTAAGGTTTGGACCGCTCATACTTTTACAAATGAAGAACAAATTGAAATTCTTATTCATAATCCTCATAGGTTCGGCAACGAAACTGCGATTGACGAATTGCTATCCAACACGGCTTTTTGGTCGGGTATTGAGTTTGAAAAAGGTGTATTAGAGCGTGGTGAATCGCAAAGAGATATCGGACTTTTGTTTATGATTTGTTCTTTGCTGTTTTTGGGTAGTGCTCTGTTTTCAACACTTATACATATAAAAAACAGCAAAATTCTTTGGGTGCTTGGTATTGTTATTTTGTTTGCGGGAACATATCTCACTTACAGTTCTGACAGCATTTCGTTTTGGAGTGAATCGGTCGTATCCAACACCACGATATTGGGTTGCTCGATGATATTTTATATGTTGTTCCTTTTGCTCGCACTTGTTCATTTTCTGAAAAGAACAAAAACGGTCGCTGTAATTACAGTTGCTGTTTTAGGAATTTTAGACGCAGTGTTTTTTGCTTTGCCAATCTTTACTGACATCTTGTTTTACGACACTTGGCTTTACTGGGTGTCATCGCAAATACTTGCAAATGCCATTCTGTTTGGTTGTCTTATAAAAGAGTTTTTTGCCGTAAAAGAGAAAGGACGCTTAATTTATATCGGTATGATGTTACCGCTTATTTCGTTTGTTGTCGATGTTGTTATGATCGACTTTGGCTTATGGAAGAATGGAATAGCATCTGAATTTATATTTGTCATTTTCTTTTTTGTTGCTATGGTTATGGTGCTTAAGATTATACCGAATAGTATCAACGCTGTTGCAAAAGCTAAAGAACTCGAAACTGAAAAAATCGCATTAAATGCAAAGCTTACTGAAAGCAGAGTTTCGACTATGATGAGCCAAATTCGTCCTCATTTTATTTATAACACACTTGGCAGTATTGAGCAGCTTTGTATTATAGAGCCTAAGAAGGCAGGAGAACTTGTACATAACTTTGCAAAATATTTGCGTGGCAATTTTGGAGAACTTGATAATCCTAAACCAATTTTAATGTCGCAAGAAATGGAGCACGTGCATCATTATATCAGCATTGAAAATGTGCGATTCCCTGATATGACTTTCTCCTTTGAAATGAATTCAGGCGATTTTCATATACCGGCTCTTACCATTCAGCCGATAGTTGAAAATGCAATCAAGCATGGTTTAATGAAACTGCAAAAGGGCGGAACAATCCGCGTGGTATCTTATGAGACAGATGAGAGTTATTGCGTTTCGGTTGAGGATGACGGCGTCGGATTTGATACAAGCGTTTTGCTTGACGAAAGAAAGCACGTAGGAATTCGTAACATCCGAGGTAGACTTGCGGCAATGTTAAACGGCACTCTCACAATCGAAAGCACAGAGGGTGTCGGAACTAAAGTCCTTATAAACATTCCCAAGGAGGTGGACTAATGATTGCTATAGCAGTTGATGACGAAGTATTGATGCTTGGTGCCTTGGTGGCGGCAATAGAAGCTTCGCCCGACATTGCGGAAGTAACAAAGTTTTCAAGTTGTGACGAAGCACTTGCATTCGTAAAAGAAAATTCGGTTAATATCGCTTTTTTGGATATTAATATGCGTGGTATGGGCGGTCTTGCCCTTGCAGAAAAAATTATTTCTCTTTGTCCTGATTGCAAAATTGTATTTTGCACAGGATATGAGGAATATGCTATCCCCGCGTTTAAACTTCATGCTTCGGGATATTTAATGAAACCAGTATCAAAGGAAGATGTACAGGTTGAAATTGATAACATAAAAGGTATTCGTCAAAAGGAAAAACCACTTACAGTAAAATGCTTTGGCAATTTTGAGGTTTTGGCTAATGGCGAAAAGCTGACCTTTAAACGCTCGAAAACCAAGGAACTCTTTGCTTTTTTGATTGACCGAAACGGAGCAGGTGTTACGGTTTCGCAAATTGGTGCAATCCTTTGGGAAAATGACGAGGAACAAAAGAATAAAAATTATATCCACCAACTATTCCGTGATTTACGAAAAACCCTTGATTCGATTGGAATGGAAGAGATATTTGAGAGAAATAATTATCTTTATTCTTTAAATCCCGAGAAAATTGATTGTGATTATTTTAATTATTTAAAAACCGGAAAGCCCGAATTTTTCGGCGAGTATATGTCACAATACAGTTGGGCAGAAGAAACTTGTGGAATGCTTTGGAAAAGAAAAGCCGAATAAAAAACAAGCCGTCAATTTGACGGCTTGTTTTTTTGTTATTTGTAAGAAGTTTGTCATACATAGAATGGTATACTAACAATCGGGTAATTATACACATTTTCAAATAAAAGGAGCGTTTATTATGATTAAAAACAGAACCGCACAGTTGATTTACCAAACAATTTATTGCACGCTGGGGCTCGTGGGATTTGTGGCCTGTCTTGGAATTTTTGATAACATCAATACGATTCGTTGGGACTTCTATGTACATTTCACTAATCTCAGCAATTTCTTATGTATTGGTGTTATGTTCGGTTCCTTAATTGAAACAGCTAAGAAAAAAGAGGAAAGTTTTGTTACAACTGCACCTATCTTAAAGTTTATCGGTATGCTTGGAATTTTGTTAACATTTTTGGTTTTCAACATTATGCTGGCAGGTGCTCCTGACCGCGACCCTCAGGCAAACTGGAGAGTTGGCAGCCTTGTTTTCCATGTTGTACTTCCAATTATGTACATAGCAGATTGGTTTTTGTTCCGTGAACGCAAAAAGTGCAAGTGGTATTATCCTGTAGCTTCTATTGCATTCCCACTAACTTATGTTGTATTTCTTTTAATCCAAGCAATTATCTTGAAGTTTGATTCTTCAATTTTAATTCCTACTACAACAACACCTCTTATTTATCCTTATTTCTTTGTAAATCTTGACACTCAAGGTGTTATAGGTGTTCTTACATGGATTGGTATTCTATCTGCAGCATTTGTTGTAGTTGGATTCTTGTTCTTTGGTCTTGACAGACTTGGAAAAAAGAAAATTGAAAAATAAAAACATGGAGAAAATTTTATGAAAAAAGATTTGATTTTTGCACCTATTATGTTGGTTATAGGCGTTTTATTGTGTTTACTTAGAATTACACAGATGCCTGCACATATTGCGATTTCTGTTGTTGGTATTGTAGTCTTGGCAGTTTATACTGCTTTGACCCAAAAGGAATGGAAGATTCCGGCACTAGAGGTTATTATGAGAGCTTTTTATGGCATCTCTTTGATTACCGGCATCGTGATTATGAACGTTCACGGTATCGTTGCACTTGCGATTATTCATAAAGTAAGCGCTGTTTTGTTTATGGCTCTTATCATTGTTTTGTTTACCCACAAGGCGGTTACAAACAAAAAAGCGTAATATTTTGATATGTTGTGTAAGGAGCAAAAATGGACAAATTAGTTAGAAAAATTGAAATTCCGCTTGCAAAACGAGCAATAGAACAAGCGGGTTTATATCTCGTGCAGGAAAAAGATATTGATCGATTGGCTGAGGTCGCAGCGGATGCATACCGCGACTACCCTTTGCACAATTGGTTCACTAAGGGTAAATATGATGCCAAAGCATCAAAACTCATTATGCAAATTTCCCTTAAGACAATGACGGAGGATGCGATGATTTATGCTGACAGCAAAGAAATTAACGGTTTTGCAGTTTGGCTACCATTTGGTTTTACTGGCAGTAAAACGCTTCCGTTTTTAATGAATGGCGGACTTAGTCTCATACTTCATTCGGGATCCTCGATTATCGGCAGACTTTTGACCTACGAAACCTATGCAATGAATTTAAAAAAAGAGTTCACCGATAATTATGATTGGTATCTTTACAATCTTTCGATTAAAAAAGATGCACAAGGCAAGGGAATTGCAAGTAAACTTATGCGTCCGATGTTAGAGTTTTGTGATGATGAAAAAATGGTCGCTTATTTAGAAACTAACAAAGAAACCAATGTTGGTTTGTATCAGCATTATGGGTTTGATTTGATGCGAGAAGAACTTATTCCTAAAAGTCCTGTCACACATTACGCTATGGTTAGAAAGCCGATAGAAAGGAGCGAAGATAATGGCTAAAAAACATAAAAAGTTCGCCGATGACGGCTGGGCTATTTGGGTAGACGGTGATGATACAAGCACGGTCTATATTAACGATTGGCTTAACCCAAAGGGGAAAAGCTATGTTGATTTGGCGGTTCGTATACGAGGTATAAAATCAAGCAAGTCTTTACGTGTGTATGTTCCTTTTGAAGTTTCACATGAGGAAATCGAAGATGTATCCTTGCTTTTTAACGATACGAAAATTTTACAGGCGACATTTAGTGCGGCTTGCATTGTCGATTACAAGAAAAATGAACACACATCAGAAATTGCATATAACGGCAAAACGGTAGATGTTGTTCATATAAGCACTTTAGAATATAAAACCGCTTTATTGTCTGATGGCACGCTTATTAGCATTGATTTCGAAAAATTAAATTCTTTTATTGATAACGATGAAGCGTATTTTATGTGGCGTATGCCACATAAAACCTTGGATGCCATATTTAAGCCCAGAGTAGACGTAGGAAATGCAATAGATAGACTGCGTGACTTGATTACAACACCTGTTGTGTCTGAAAAATATGGTTATTCCATTCGCATTAACGAGTCACGTCTTTTGCCCGAAGAAATTACAAGAATTGGTGTCTTCCATCGTCAAAAGTTAAAAAAGGCGGTTGTTACGCTGTCTGTTGAAGAAAATTATGAGCTTAACGATGCGGGTTGCTACCGTATTCGACGTTTAGAAGAAAATCTATATGACGGTTTTCTCCCGAATAAATATAACTGTGAGGATATCATCACATATCAATGGCAACAAAATCGTGAAGATAACCTGAGAGGGCACTTTAATTTTTACTATAACATTGCCAAAAATTCGGTAAGCAAGAGCAGCATGTTTTTCTATATGGTGTTACTTTTAGCGCTTAGTGTAGTTGGTGACCTTTTAGCAGAGGTAGTGAAAACTGTGATACGTATGTATCTGTAAAGGAGGCGGCATAGTGCGATTAATTATTCCAATATTACTTAACTGTATTTTAGTTTTTGCCGTTTATCTCGTTGATAAATATACTCCCGCTAAAAAACTGCCATACATAGTAAAACAAATCATCGTTGGTGTTTTATTTGGTGGTGTTTCTGCGTTTGCTTCAAGTTACGGCGTAGAGTGGTTAGGCACGACGGTAAATGTACGTGATGCGGCACCACTTTCGGCGGGCCTTATTTTTGGCGCACCGGCCGGTATTATTTCCGGTCTTATCGGCGGACTTTATCGCTGGTTCTCGGTCTATTGGGGCGCGGGCGAGTATACTCAGCTTGCCTGTAGTATTGCCACCATCCTTGCGGGTTTTATGGCT
>JAZOQF010000180.1:0-11771 GCA_045655905.1 Acutalibacteraceae bacterium
TCAGATTGTGCGCTACATCAGAAAAGAGTACAATATTGAAATAGGAAATTTGATGGCAGAAAATATTAAAATAAAGCTTGGTGCTGCAATCAAACGACCTATCGAGGTAGCAATGGTGGCTAAAGGACAGAATGTATTCACAGGACTGCCCGAAAGTTTTGAAATAACTGCCGGCGAAATTTATGATGCAATAGAAGATACGGTGAATTATATATGCAATGCAGTTAGGATTGTTTTAAATAAAACCGACCCGGACTTGGTTGCTGATATTTGTGAGGACGGTTTGTATCTTTGCGGTGGTGGTTCGCAGTTAGCAGGCTTTGATAAAAAACTTAGCGAGTATTTGGGAATTCCTGTAAATCCGTTGCCCGACCCGTCACACAGCGTTGTTAAAGGCGCCGCAGCAGCGCTAAAAAGAACCGAAATTCTTAAAAATGTAAACTATCGAATGAGGTCGTTGAAAGAACTTGAGATAGAATAGCAGTTTTTACACTTTAAAGCGCTAAAATTTAGTGCATTTTCACAGTTGACAAATGGAGCTTTGAGGTGTAAAATTAGTTTAAGATTTTAAAAGGTAGGCGAACAGAGTGCTAAAAAATATTAAGTTTCGATTTTTTTATTTTAAAAAGGGTCTGTCTGTTTGCCGAAATTGTTTTTAAACAATAGCTACAGTCAGCCCGTAACTGTTATGCCTTAAAAGGCAAACCGTTGCGGGTTTTCTTTTGGAAGGGGAAAATTATGGTTAATCAAAAAATGTTGGGGCTTGGAAACAAACGCTCGGTAATTCGTGAGATATTTGAATACGGAAATAAAAGACGCAGCGAGATTGGAGCAGAAAATGTTTATGATTTCAGTCTCGGAAATCCGAGTATTCCGGCTCCTGAGGCTGTAAAGGAAACATTGCTTTCTTTAGTAGAAAATACAGACGCAAAGTCTCTTCACGGATACACCTCTGCTCAAGGAGATTTGGGAGTAAGAAAGGCTATTGCCCAAAACATCAATGAAAGATTTGAAATTGGTGCCACACCCGACTTGATTTATATGACCTGTGGTGCAGCGGCATCGCTTACGATAAGTCTTAATGCAGTTTTGAACGATGGTGACGAGGTTATAATTTTAGCTCCGTTTTTCCCTGAATATACCGTTTTTATTGAAAAGGCAGGCGGCGTTTGTAAGGTTGTAAAATGTAGGGAAGAGGATTTTCAGATTGATTTTGATGCTCTTTCAAAAAGTATAACTGCTAAGACAAAGGCGATTATTGTAAATTCTCCTAATAACCCGTCAGGAGTAGTCCTTAGCACCGAAACAATAGCTGAACTTTCAAAACTTTTGGATGAGAAACAAAACGAGTTTGGTACAAATATTTACATAATTGCTGACGAGCCTTACAGAGAACTCGTCTACGGTGATGTAGAAGTGCCGTATATTCCTAACTACTACGATAACACAATTGTTTGCTATTCTTACAGTAAGTCATTGTCGTTACCGGGAGAAAGAATAGGATACATATTTGTTTCTCCAAAACTTGCAGATTGTAAGGACGTTTACGCTGCAGTTTGCGGCGCGGGAAGAGCATTGGGATTTGTTTGCGCTCCAAGTCTTTTACAGTATGTAGTTGCTGCTTGTCAAGGACTCACAGGTGATATTGAGGCATACAAACAAAACAGAGATATACTTTATAACGCATTGATAGAGTATGGATATACAGCAGCTAAACCCGACGGTGCATTTTATCTCTTTGTAAAATCGCCAGAAGAAGATGCTAATGCGTTTTGCGAAAAAGCTAAAAGTGAAGAGATTTTAATAGTCCCAGGTGACGATTTCGGTTTCAAGGGATATGTAAGAATAAGCTATTGCGTAGCAAAAGAAACAATAGAAAATTCACTTGCAGGATTTAAAAGACTTATAGAACAGTATAGGTGATATTAATGACAGAATTGGAAAAGGCTCGGAAAATTATAAACGAGACCGACAAGGAAATGGCAAAGCTTTTTGAAAAGCGGATGGAGGCTGTAAAGAGCGTTGCTGAATATAAGCGATTACACGGAATGCAGGTTTTTGACCCTCAAAGGGAGGCAGAACTTATAGCCCGTAATTCGCAGTTGGTTGAAAATGAGGAAATTAAATCATATTATGTAAGCTTTTTAAAGAGTAATATGGAAATTTCTAAGACATATCAACACAGACTGCTTGAGGGTATGCGTGTAGCTTTCAGCGGTGTGTCGGGGGCTTTTGCAGAGGTTGCAGCAAAGAAAATTTTCCCTGATGCAGTAGCGGTTCCCTTTGCTGATTTCAAATCTGCTTACAACTCGGTTGTAGAGGGTGTTACCGACTGTGTAATTCTTCCGATTGAAAACAGCTTTAACGGAGATGTAGGTCAGGTTATGGACTTGGCATTCTTCGGCTCGTTATACATTAACGGAGTTTATGATATAGCTGTTGTGCAAAACCTTATTGCAAATGACGGTGCTGATTTGAGAACTATTAAAGAGGTGATTTCACACCCTCAAGCATTAGGTCAATGCTCGGAGTTTATAAAAGAAAATAACATTGTTACAATTGAGTCTGTGAATACTGCTGTTGCCGTAAAACAGGTAGCAGAGTCCTGCAGAACAGATATAGCAGCTATTGGTAGTGAAGAAGCCGCCGAAAAATATGGATTAAAGGTTATTAAATCACATATAAATGAAAGCACGAATAATACTACCCGTTTTGCTGTCTTTTCAAGGACTGCAAAACAACCCACCAAGGAAGATAATCATTTCATAATGATGTTTACGGTTAACAACGAGGCGGGCGCATTGGGAAAGGCAATTTCCATTATAGGTGATAACGGTTTTAATCTTAAGGCGCTAAAAAGCAGACCTACTAAAGAACTTATTTGGAACTATTATTTCTATGCCGAGGGCGAGGGAAATGTTAATAGTGACAAGGGCGACAAAATGCTTCGTGAACTATCGGGGAAATGCACTGAATTAAAGGTTATTGCAAGCTTTGAAAAGGAGATAATGCTTAAATGATTATTCCTGTAAAAACCGGTACAGGCGAATATAATATCTTTTTGGAAAGAGGCGCTTTAGGAAAAGCAAGGGAGTATTTAAACCTCAACAGAAAGGTACTTGTTGTTACAGATAACGGAGTGCCGGCTGTATATTCTCGAACTGTGGCAAAACAATGTAAAACCCCGTTTATTGTTACCATAAATCAAGGCGAGGCTTCCAAAAATTTCGAGAATTACAAGTTTTTGCTTGGCAAAATGGTAGAACTCGGTTTTACCCGTACCGACTGTGTAGTAGCTGTTGGTGGCGGTGTTGTGGGCGACCTTTCGGGGTTTGTTGCTGCTTCTTTTATGAGGGGTGTTGACTTTTACAACATTCCCACAACAGTGCTTTCTCAGGTTGATTCATCAATTGGCGGAAAGGTTGCTATTGATTTTGAGGGTTATAAAAACATAGTTGGAGCTTTCTATCCACCAAAGGCAGTAATTATAGATGCAAATACGCTTGATACTTTGGATAAAAGACAGATTTCTAATGGGCTTTGCGAATCGGTTAAAATGGCTATGACAAGCGATGCCGAGCTTTTTAGTGTTTTCGAAAAGGAAACTATTGATATAGACCTTATAATAGAAAAATCTTTGAAAATCAAAAGATATGTAGTAGAGACCGACGAAAAAGAAACGGGACTCAGGAAGATTTTGAACTTCGGGCACACGTTAGCACATGCCATTGAGACACAGAGTGGTTTGAAGGATATATATCACGGCGAGGCTGTTGCTTTAGGAATGTTACCTATGTGTTCAAATGAAGCAAGAGAACGACTTTTGCCTGTTTTAAAGAAACTTTCATTGCCGACAGAGTTTGGATTTGATATTACTACTGTGCTTGATGCGGTTTGCCACGATAAAAAGGCAGACGGAAACGATATTACAGTAATTTTTGTTTCTGAAATCGGCAAGTACGAAATGAAAAAAATCCCTATAGATGACTTTAAAAGAGGTGTGTTTAATTGAAAAACACTTTTGGAAATAATGTGAGTGTAACGCTTTTCGGCGAAAGTCACGGCGTCGCTATCGGCTGTGTTATTGACGGTTTGGCAGCAGGCATTAAGGTTGACAAAGAGTTTATTGCAAAGCAATTAGAACTTCGCCGACCGGTTGGTGCCATTTCCACACCGAGAACCGAAGCCGATAAATTTGAAATTCTAAGCGGTGTTTTCGAGGGCAAGACTACAGGCACCCCGATTTGCATTGTAATCCCCAATGAGAACACAAAATCGGGAGATTATGGCGATATTAAATACATAATGCGTCCATCACACGCAGACTTTACGGCGAATGAGAAATATAACGGAGCCGGGGATTACAGAGGTGGCGGACATTTCAGCGGCAGAGTGACTGCGGGAATAGTAGCTGCAGGTGCTATTGCTATATCGATTCTTAAAGAAAAAGGAATATCAGTAGGCACTCATATATCCCGTCTTTCAGGAATAAACGATAGAGATTTTGATGACTTAGCTTCAGATATAAATGCTTTGAATAATATGCAATTTGCAGTTTTGGACAACAAAAAGGCAGAAGAAATGCAAGAACGCATTTTAGAGGTTAAATCGCAAGGCGACAGCGTAGGTGGTGTGCTTGAAACTGTAGTTACAGGTTTGCCCACAGGTGTTGGCGAGCCTTGGTTTGATAGTGTAGAGGGAATGCTCTCGCACGCACTATTTTCAATTCCCGCCGTAAAGGGTGTTGAATTTGGAGCAGGCTTTTCTATCGCTGATATGACAGGTAGCGTTGCTAACGACCCATTTGTATCGGTAAACGGTGAGATTAAAACTAAAACCAATAACAATGGCGGTATAAACGGCGGAATTACCAATGGTATGCCCGTTATTTTCCGTACGGCAATAAAGCCTACACCTACAATCTCCAAAGAACAAGAAACTGTTGATATTAGGGATAATTCAAATACAGTTTTGGCGGCTTGTGGCAGACACGACCCTTGCATTGTTCACAGAGCACGTGTTGTGGTTGACAGTATTACAGCTATTGTTCTTTGTGATATGTTATCAGCAAAGTTTGGCACAGACTGGATGGCAAAGTAATGGAATACGGTTTAATAGGCGAAAAATTAGGCCACAGCTTTTCTAAAATTATTCATAGTAAACTTGCAGGGTATGAGTACGAACTTAAGGAGATAAGCAAAGACAATCTTCACGAGTTTATGACTACTAAAAATTTCAAAGCCATAAATGTTACTATTCCTTACAAACAGGATGTAATACCATACCTTGATGTTATAAGCGATACGGCAAGGGAAATCGGTGCGGTTAATACCATTATCAATAAGAGTGGAAAGCTATATGGAGACAATACCGATTATTCGGGGTTGATTGATTTAATAGAGTATAACGATATTAAGATTAAAGACAAAAAGGTTTTGATTTTAGGTAGTGGCGGAACCTCGAAAACTGCAAGAGTAGTAGCTAAAAATCTTGATGCAAAATCTGTTTTATGTGTTTCGCGCAGCGGCGGTGAGGGGCTTATAACCTATGAAGATCTTTACAAAAAACATACCGATGCAGAGGTTATTATCAACACAACGCCGTGTGGAATGTACCCTAATATGGGCGAAAGTGCAGTAGATATTTGCAGATTTTCAAAATTAGAGGCTGTGATTGATGCCATATATAATCCTATCAACTCACACCTATTAATACAGGCCAAGAAAAAAGGTATCAAGGCTGTGGATGGGCTTTATATGTTGGTAGCGCAGGCGGTTTTTGCTACTGAAAAATTTTCGGATAAAACATTCCCGAAATTTATAATTGCAGAAATAGTCGGTGAAATTTTAAAGGAAAAACAAAACATTGTTTTAATTGGTATGCCGGGTTGTGGGAAAAGTACTATCGGCAAAGAACTCGCAAAAGAACTAGGTAAAGAATTTGTCGACAGTGATGAGGAAATTGTAAAAAAAGCAGGCTGTACTATTACTGAAATTTTCGCCAAAAAAGGCGAGAGTGAGTTTAGAAAAATTGAGAGTGAAATTATTAAAGAACTCTCCGCTAAACAGGGCTTGGTTATAGCAACAGGAGGGGGAGCGGTTTTAAATTCTCGAAATGTGGATTTTCTAAAGGCAAACGGCATAATTTTGTTTTTGGATAGAAATATTGAGGACATTGAGGCGACCGCTGACCGTCCTCTCTCCTCAAACCGCAGAGACCTTGAAAAAAGGTATAACGAAAGATATCCGATATATCTTTCAGCGGCAGATTACAGGATAAACTGTACAAACGAGATAAATGAAAATATTAAAACCATAAAAGAGGTTTTGAAGAGTGAAAATTTTAGTTATTAATGGTCCCAATATCAATATGCTTGGAATTCGCGAGCCTGACATTTACGGCAAAGAAAATTTTAAAACCCTTTGTGAAAGGGTGAAAAATCATGCCGAGTCACTAGGAGTTCAAATCGAACTTTATCAGTCAAACCACGAGGGTGATTTGGTAGATAAAATTCAGGAGGCTTTCGGGAGTGTAGACGGTATTGTTATAAATCCGGGCGCATATACACATACAAGTATAGCGTTGTTGGACGCTGTCAAGGCTGTTGGAATTCCTACTGTTGAGGTGCATATTTCAGCGGTGGAGCAAAGGGAAGATTTCAGACAGATAAGTTTTATCAGAAATGCCTGTGTAAAAACTATCACAGGCAAGGGCATAGATGGATATTTAGAAGCAATGGATTTTTTAGTGAAGTGATATAAATGATAGCAACTATTGAAAAAAGTACAGCATTTGGTGAAATGAGTGCGCCACCTTCCAAAAGCATGGCGCACAGATATTTGATTTGCGGAGCGCTATCTAAAGACAGCGAAATTGGTAATGTTGATTTCTCTGAGGATATAAAGGCGACTGTTGGTTGCCTTGAAGCGTTAGGAGCGAAGGTGAGAATTGACGGTAGTACCGTGAAAATAGGCGGTTTGCTCGAAAGCGCAAAAGTGAATTCTGACAGGCTTTTTTGTAACGAAAGCGGAAGTACATTAAGGTTTTTAATTCCTCTTTGTATGCTGAAGGATGGTAAGATAACACTTGAAGGCACTAAACGGCTTTTCGAACGTTCTCTTAGTGTCTATGAGGATATGTGCAAAGCACAGAATATTGAATTTTCTCAAACAGAAAACTCGGTATCTGTTAAAGGCAAACTGTCAAGCGGATGTTATAGCGTGAGAGGGGATATTTCAAGCCAGTTCGTAAGCGGGCTAATGATGACTTTGCCTTGTCTTTCAGAAGAAAGCACTATTGATATTACGGGGAAAAGCGAAAGCAGTTCTTATTTAGCACTCACCATAAAAGCATTGGCAGACTTTGGGGTTAGAATCAGCCGAACTGACGAGAATACTATGTATGTCGCAGGTGCTCAAACGTATAAAAAACGAAAACTCAAGGTCGAGGGCGATTATTCTAATGCTGCGTTTTTTGAGGCATTTAATTTGCTCGGCGGCAATGTTTCGCTAAAAGGTCTTGACGAAAACAGCGTTCAGGGAGATAGGGTTTATAAGGATATTTTTCCTTTGTTGCAAAAAGGATGTCCTACAGTAGATATATCTGACTGTCCTGATTTAGCGCCAATATTGATGGCTATGGCGGCCGTGCTCAACGGTGCTGTGTTTACAGGTACACATCGTCTTAAAATCAAGGAAAGTAGTCGAGGATATGCAATGGCAGAGGAATTGGCTAAGTTCGGTTGCAAGGTGGACGTTGAGGAAGATAGGATAAAAGTTTATCCTTGTAAGTTAATAAAACCCGTACTGCCTTTATCAGGTCATAATGACCACCGTATAGTTATGGCGGTAGCGGTGCTTTGCACCATAACAGGTGGTAAAATTTATGGAGCAGAAGCAGTATCGAAAAGTTTGCCTGATTTTTTCAAAAGGCTTAAAAAATTAGGCATCAAGGTGGAAACGGAATAATGAAACTCATAAAGGATATAAACTTTTTAATCGTAGGCTTGGGTCTTTTGGGCGGTAGTTATGCCAAAGCACTCAAGAACATTGGTTTTAAGGTTAGTGCAATAACCAAAAACCAAGATGACATTGATTATGCAATAGAAAACAAAATTATTGATAAAGGAACTACCGGAATCGATCCCGAAATTATCGGTGAGGCTGATGTGGTTGTTATGGCTCTTTATCCGCATATCTTTGTGGAGTGGATTAAAGAAAATCAGGACCATTTTAAAAGCGGTGCTATCATTACCGATGTTACGGGTGTTAAGGGTCAAATTGTTGATGCGGTTCAGTCAATTTTACGTTCGGACGCCGAATTCATTTCGGCGCACCCGATGGCAGGTAAAGAGGTTTCGGGTGTTAGAAACAGCGACCCATCAATTTTCATTGGCGCTAACTATATAGTAGTTCCTACCGAGAAAAATACAAAAGATGCTATTGAGCTTTGCAAAAACTTAGGTGAAATGTTAGGCTTTAGAAGAGTGTCAACTTTGAGTGTCGAGGAACACGATAGAATGATAGCATTCTTGTCACAGCTTACCCACTGTATAGCAGTTAGCCTTATGTGTTGTGCTGATACTGAGGGTATGGAAAAATATACGGGAGATTCTTTCAGAGATTTAACACGAATTGCCCGAATTAATGATGAAATGTGGAGTGAACTGTTTTTGTGCAACAAACAGGATTTGCTTCAGCAAATGAAAAATTTTAAGATGACATTTGATGAACTGTACGAAAAAATCGACTGTTCTGACCGCGACGGCATCAGAGAAATGATGCGTTGCTCAACCCTAAGGCGTGGTCTTTTTGATAAGGAGTAGTTGTAAAATGAGTATGAATTTTTTAAGAAAGTTACCAATCCCAAAGGATATCAAGGAACTTTATCCCATAGATGAAAAAAGCGCTCTCGTTAAAGCGGAGCGTCAGGAAGAAATAAAGAAAATTTTTAAGGGTGAAAGTGACAAATTTATTCTCATAATCGGTCCTTGCTCTGCTGATGACAAGGAAGCGGTTCTTGATTATATTGGAAGACTACGTGATGTTCAAGACGAGGTAAAGGATAAGATTTTCATAATACCCAGAATTTACACTAACAAACCACGTACCACCGGTGACGGTTATAAGGGTATGCTTCATCAGCCAAATCCCGATGAAAAACCCGATATGTTAAATGGTATAGTGTCTATTAGAGATTTGCATTTATCGGCTTTAAAGGATTACGGTTTCATTTGTGCTGATGAGATGCTTTATCCCGAAAATTACCGCTATTTGTCCGATTTGTTAGCCTACGTTGCTGTTGGTGCTCGTTCGGTTGAAAATCAACAACACAGATTAACGGCAAGTGGAATTGAAGCACCCGTCGGAATGAAAAACCCAACAAGTGGTGACCTTTCAATTATGATGAATTCCATAACTGCCGCTCAGCATTCTCATACCTTTATTTACAGAGGTTGGGAGGTTGTAAGTGAGGGAAACCCGTATGCTCATGCTATTATGAGAGGCTATGTAGACTTTACAGGCAAAAATGTTTCCAACTATCATTATGAGGATTTGGTGAATCTTTATGATTTGTATGCAAAGGCAAACCTTCAAAATCCGTCAGCTATAATTGATACTAATCACGCGAATTCAGGCAAACAGTATCTTGAGCAGATTAGAATTGCAAAAGATGTAGTCTACAGCCGAAATCATAATGAAGATATTAAGAAGATGGTTAAGGGACTTATGATAGAGAGTTATATTGAAGATGGTGCTCAAAAAATTGGCGAGCATATCTATGGTAAATCTATTACAGACCCATGCCTTGGTTGGGAAAAATCAAAGGATTTAATTTACAATATAGCAGATACCTTAAAATAGTATAAAAAAGAGTGTTTTCATTTTTGAAAACACTCTTTTGTTTTAAATCGGACTATCTGTTTTGCCGTCCATAAAATCAAGAACCTTTTGCTTGATAGCACTGTCCTCGATAGGGGCGGGTTGATAGTTGTTTATTTTTCCTGTGTATACATAACAAGGAATTATATTAGAGCTTTTATTGTCAACAGTCATAGTTAATGGATTGATTTTTAATGTTTGCTGATAAATGACTGTACGGTTTTCAGGGTAAAATGCACCGCCATAACAGAAATTACCAATAGAATAAATAATTTCTACGCCATTGTAGATTTCTCTTGGTTGCAGTACATGTGGATGACCGCCTACCACCAAATCGGCGCCATTGTCCACAAATGCACGGGCAGAGTTGATTTTAAACTGCTCGGGCGCATGAATTTTTTCAGTACCGCCGTGGAAGAAAACAATTTGATAATCGCTGTCAGACTGAACACTTTGGAGATTTTTTATCGCATTGTTTACATTGTATTGTCCCCAAAGTCCTGTACAGATGACGGCAATTCTAAAACCGTTTTTCTCAAGTCTAATAATGTTATAGTCGTTACCATACTTTATACCGGCATTTGTTACGGTTTGTACAGTATCGTTAAATCCTGCGCTGCCGTAATCCATAATATGGTTGTTAGAAAGTAGCACACCCTCGATACTGCCTGCTGTCAAAACATTTATGTTGGAGGCTTTTGATTTAAACCAAAAGGCAGGGTCATAGTCTTTTACAGTGGGGGTAAGTTCTCTGTCTGACAAAACATTTTCGAGATTTGCAAGTGTAAAATCATCGGCAGAGAGAATATGATTTACCTTTTCTAAAAAGTATTCAGCGGGATATTTGTCGGCATATTCGCTAAATCTTCCGCTAGGGCTGACACCTTTTTGGTTGGCCAAAATCATATCGCCTAAAAAGGTGAGAGTAATATCAAATGATTCGGGAGCGGTTGACACGACTGATGATGTGTCGGATGATTCGATTTCTGATGTTTGTACTGTAGATGAGACAAGAGTTTCTACAACAGAAACTGCCGACGAATTATTGTCGGCAGTCTTATTACAGCCTGTAACAGCGAAACTTAAACAAACACACAGAATTAATGTGATTAGTTTCTTCATAGTTATTTAGACTTGATTATAGATTTATTTCCCATATAAGGTCTTAAAGCCTCGGGGATTACAATGCTGTATTTCTCGCCGTCGAAACGAAGATTGTTTTCAAGGAAAGCAATAAGCATTCTTGGAGGTGCTACAACAGTGTTATTAAGGGTGTGGGCTAAGTACTTTTTACCATCCTCGCCCTTAACCTTAATTCCAAGGCGTCTTGCCTGTGCATCACCAAGATTTGAGCAAGAGCAAACTTCAAAATACTTTTGCTGTTTTGGACTCCAAGCCTCAACGTCGTAGGACTTAACCTTAAGGTCTGCTAAGTCACCTGTGCAACATTCGAGAGTTCTAACGGGGATATCAAGACTGCGGAAGAGTTCTACAGAGTAGCTCCACATTTTGTGGAACCAATCCATACTTTCTTCGGGCTTACAAATAACTATCATTTCTTGTTTCTCGAACTGATGAATTCTGTAAATACCACGTTCCTCTATACCGTGAGCGCCCTTTTCTTTTCTGAAACAGGGTGAGTAACTTGTAAGGGTTAGAGGTAACTTTTCTTCGGGTGTTATGGTGTCGATGAATTTACCGATCATCGAGTGCTCAGATGTACCGATTAAGTAAAGGTCTTCACCCTCTATTTTGTACATCATAGCATCCATTTCTTCAAAGCTCATAACGCCAGTTACTACGTTGCTTCTAATCATAAATGGAGGGATGCAGTAGGTGAAGCCTTTATCAATCATAAAGTCACGAGCGTATGCTGTAACTGCAGAATGA
>JAZOQF010000181.1:0-2483 GCA_045655905.1 Acutalibacteraceae bacterium
TTTTTCTATTGTAACATAACCTTGCAAAATAATCAAGCAACTTTCTTTTGTTTTGTTGCAACCGGAGGAAAACTATGGTATAATATATGCGTTTTAAGCGTTTTTTGACGCTATAATCCAATTTAAGGAGCTTTATAAAATGAAACTAGGTATGGTGGGACTTCCAAATGTCGGAAAATCAACCCTTTTTAATGCTATTACAAATGCAGGTGCACAATCTGCAAACTACCCATTTTGCACCATTGAGCCAAACGTGGGAATGGTGAGCGTTCCTGACGAGCGACTTGAAAAATTGGCTGAGATTTACTCGCCCGATAAATTCACCCCTGCTGTTATCGAATTTGTTGACATTGCAGGTCTTGTTAAAGGTGCCTCAAAGGGTGAGGGTCTTGGAAACAAGTTCCTTGCAAACATTCGTGAGGTGGATGCTATTGTTCACGTTGTTCGTTGTTTTGAAAGTGATGATATAATCCACGTTGAAGGAAGCGTTGACCCCATTCGTGACATCGAAACCATTAACTTGGAGCTTATTTTCTCTGATATGGAAATGGTTACCCGCCGACTCGATAAAACAAAGAAAGCTTTAAAGGGTGACAAAACTTTAGCCGGCGAGGTAGCTTTCCTTGAAAGACTTATGGCTCACCTTGAAAACGGACAACCCGCTCGTTCGATTGAAATAAATGAAGATTTTGAGCAAGAGGTTATTAACACCACCGCTTTGCTTTCTGCAAAACCTGTAATCTATGCTTGCAATATGAGTGAGGATGATTTTTCCGGTGGTATTGACGCCAACGAAAACTATCTCAAGGTCAAAGCCTTGGCCGAGACAGAAAAAGCAGAAATTTTACCCATTTGTGCCGCTTTAGAGGCTGAAATTTCAGGACTTTCGGACGATGAAAAGGTTATGTTCTTAGAAGAATTAGGCCTTGAGCGTTCGGGTCTTGACCGAATGATACAAAAATGCTACTCACTTTTAGGTTTAATTTCATATCTTACCGCAGGTAAACCCGAGGTTAGAGCTTGGACCATTACAGAGGGTACAAAAGCTCCTCAGGCAGCCGGAAAAATCCACACCGATTTTGAGCGTGGATTCATTCGTGCAGAGGTTGTGGCTTTCGACGACCTTATGGCATGCGGCGGCAGTATGATGAGCGCTAAAGAAAAAGGCCTTGTCAGAAGCGAAGGCAAGGAATACGTTATGAAAGACGGAGACATTGTTCTTTTCAGATTTAATGTTTAAGGCGGAAGATTTATGAAATATCATTTTCTTTTTAACCCCCTTGCAGGTAAAGGAAAAGCAGAAAATTATGCCTTAGGACTTGATACCGCCGAGCCCTCTAACACCGTGTGTCAGGATTTGACAAAAATCGACAATTTCGCCGATTTTATATCCACTCTTAACAGCGACGACAAGCTTATTATTTGCGGTGGAGACGGCACGCTTAACGGATTTATCAACCGCACAAAAGATATATCATTTGAAAACGATATTATCTACTACCCCGCAGGCAGCGGAAATGATTTTATGAAAGACCTTAATCGTACTGTGGCAGATAAAGGCTTTACGGTTAACGACTACATAAAAAATCTGCCCGTTGTGTCCTTTGGCGGAAAAGATTATCGATTTGTGAATGGTGTTGGTTTTGGAATTGACGGTGTTGTTTGCGCCGAGGGTGACCGACTCAGAGCCAAGGGCAAAAAGGTTAACTATACCGCTTTGGCTGTTAAATGCCTTTTAAAATTCAAACCTGTTAATGCCGAGGTTACGATTGACGGTGTAACCAAACAATACAAAAAGGTATGGATGACCACCACAATGAAAGGTAGATTTTTCGGCGGTGGTATGAAGGTGGCTCCAGACCAACAGCGTGACAGCGCTGAGGGTGAGATTTCGGTCCTTGTTGCTCACGATTTGAGCCGTTTTAAGATTTTAACCCTTTTCCCCTCTATCTTTAAAGGAAAACACCCGAAGTACACTAAGTATGTACACCTTGTAAAATGTCATAGTGTAAGCGTGAAATACGACCGCCCATGCGCTTTGCAGATGGACGGTGAGCCTACATTTGACATTGCCGAGTACAATGCCGTATCAAACGCGAAAGAGAGTGTTGTTTTATAATGAAAATTGCTATTATTACGGGAGCATCTTCAGGCCTTGGCACCGAATTCGCCGTGGCTGTTGACAAGACACGCACCGACATTGATGAAATTTGGCTTATTGCCCGCCGTAAAGAAAAATTAGAGGAATTAGCCGAGAAATTGACCAAAAAAACAAGGATTTTAAGCCTTGATATTACGTCAGATGATGACATTTTAGCCTTTGAAAAGTTAATCGAGGAAGAAAAGAACGAAATCGCGCTTTTAATCAACAATGCAGGCTTTGGAAGACTTGGCGAATTTAAAGACTTAACTGCCGAAGATTCGAGAAACATGCTTCGCCTTAACTGTGAGGCTGTGACCGTGATGACAAGAATTTGTCTGCC
>JAZOQF010000182.1:0-1814 GCA_045655905.1 Acutalibacteraceae bacterium
GCGGCAGCAGGGTCTATTCTTGCATCCGTATGGCTTCCGGAGATTAAGATGCCTGTAATCGATTCTTTGGGTGATGAATTCTTAGAATATGTAAAGCACGGCATGACAGTTACCGTGAAAGAAGACGGTACGGTTTGCGTAGAGTAGTAAGATACTTTGCAATATTGCTGACCTTTTGAATCCGGCATCTAATTACATTAAAATAGGGAAAAAACACGAGTATTTCATTGGTTTTGCCCCGATATTAGGCAAAGACAATGATTTTGAGAGAGTTTTGGGCTTATAGGACAAAACGTGTTGATGAAAACCGCTGGAACCCCAGTATTTATAAGGGTTCCAGCGGTTTAATCTTTTTTCAGCCAACTTTGAGGGTGGACAAAATGTGTTGATAAAATCTCCAGAAACACTTGTAAATACTGGGCAAAATAGGTTTCAATCTTCCTTGGAATAGGGAATAATGGAGGAAGGTTATATGAATCAGGTGAATTGTCCTGTTTGTGGCGAAAAATGTGTCAAATCCGGAAAAACAAAAGCAGGATCTCAACGCTGGCTATGTAAATCTTGTAAATCGTCATTAACGCATAAAATAAACAATGAAGCAAAAGAATTGCAGTTGTTTTTAGAATGGTTGTTTGGAAAAGAATCACAATTAGATATGCCGGGAGAAGGAAGGACTTTTAGAAGAAAAACTGCAAAATTTTGGGATATTTGGCCAATGCCACCAAGAGTAGAAGAAACGAAAGATGTGTTATATCTGGACGGTATATATCTTGGTAGAAAAGCATGTGTATTAATCTGCTGCGATGAGAAATATGTACTTGGATGGTATCTATGTAGATATGAACATGCTGGAGCTTGGATGTCCTTAATGAGGCGTATTGCCGAACCGAGGATGGTTGTCTCGGATGGCGGGACAGGATTTGCAAAAGCATTAAAAAAGGTATGGCCTAAAGCAAAACATCAAAGATGTATCTTCCATGTTTTCTGTCAGGTGAAGCGTTATACGACTTCCAGACCCAACACGATGGCAGGCATAGAACTTTATACTCTAGCTAAAGATTTGTTGAAAATAAAGACTAAGAAAGAGGCAGAAATATGGGTAAAACGGTTTCTGGATTGGATAAAGAAATATCAGAAGTTTCTCGAAGAAATGACAATAGATGAACGTGGAAATAAAAGACCCACGCACGAGAGATTACTAAAGGCAGAAAGGTCGATTTTGAAGCTTATTAGGGAGAATACGCTGTTTACATATCTTGATGAGGAATTAAAGGACAGTTTTGATGTTCCATCCACAAATAATCGAGTTGAGGGCGGAATTAATTCAAGGTTGCGAGAAATGTTAAGAAATCATAGAGGTCTCTCTATAGAGAGACGGATAAAAGCGGTTTATTGGTGGTGCTATATGCACTCTCCAAAACCGCTTTCATTGTCTGAAATAATAAAAACCATGCCTACTGATAAGAGCATTGCAGCAATATACCAGAGGATGAATGAAAAAAACCGATTAGAAAAAACGTTATCGGTATGGGGTGATGCAGTAGTATGGAGTGACCTCCATAGGTACGACAAAACATTCAATGATTGGGACTAGCCATCAACACGTTTTGTCCTATAACCCATAAATGTACCCCTAAAGCGAAAATGAAGTGAACCCCTTTTGTCAGACAAAAATAAGTGTCTGACGAAAGGGGTTCGTTTTGTATTACTATGTGATTGCGGAAGATTTAATATCTGATCTGAAGGATCTGCTTCATACAGGTAAGAGTCAGTTCGTCATCTTTTTTCAAAACTTCTCCGTCGGTGTGGATCCA
>JAZOQF010000183.1:0-30636 GCA_045655905.1 Acutalibacteraceae bacterium
TCACTCTTGTTCCGTGGCTTTGCTAAGGGAATAGGAGAAGATGAGTTTGTAACTGCAGAAAATCTTGCAAATGCATTTGCCTTTGGTGTTGAGGCGGCTTACAAGGCTGTTATGAAGCCAACCGAGGGTACAATTTTAACAGTTGCAAGGGTTGCAAGTGAATATGCTAAAAAAGCTTTTGAAGACGGCAAGAACGAGTTAGAGGTTTTCGAAAGTGCTATTGAGGGTGCAGAAAAGGCTTTGGCTGAAACTCCCGAACTTTTACCTCAGCTTAAAAAAGCAGGCGTAGTAGATGCGGGTGGATTTGGTTTTGTTTTAATCCTTAAAGGTATGCTTTCTGTATTTAAAGACGGGGTTATTATTAAAGGCAGTAATGTAGAAATTACTGACGATGAGGAAGAAACCTCAAGAAATGCAGCAGGCGAATTTGAAACTGAGATTACATTTACCTATTGCACAGAGTTTATAGTTAACAGAAATCCCGAATGCGATAAAGAACCTAGTGACCTTAGAATGTATCTTGAAACCATTGGTGACTGTGTTGTGGTTGTTGATGATGATGAGATTATAAAGGTTCACGTTCATACAGACCATCCCGGAAATGCTATCGAGAATGCTTTAACTCATGGTTCTCTTGTTCATCTTAAGATTGAGAATATGCGTGACCAACATGAAAAGCAAAAGCACGATGCTCAAACCGCTAAAAAGAAACCCGCAAAGAGTGCAGACAGAACCGAAACCTTCACTCCTGTTGAGCCTACAAACCCTGTTGGATTTGTATCGGTTTGCGCAGGTGATGGTTTGGCAGATCTGTTCAAGGATTTAGGTGTTGATACTATCGTTAGCGGCGGTCAGACAATGAACCCAAGCACAGATGATATCTTAAAAGCTATTGAAACCACTCCTGCTGAGACAGTATATGTTCTTCCTAACAATAAGAACATTATTATGGCGGCAGAGCAAGCAATCCCGATTTCCACAAGAAAGGTTATTGTTCTTCACACAAGAACAATTCCTCAGGGAATTACTGCAATGCTTTCATTCGACCCTGAAGCAGATGATAATACTAATGCTATCGAAATGCAAAAGGCTGCTGAGAGAATTGCAACAGGACAAATAACATTTGCGGCTCGTGATTCTCAGGCCGATGGTCATAACATCAAAAAGGGCGATTTGATGGCGCTCACAGGCGGTAAAATCACTTTTGTTGACAATGACCTTGAAAGAACTGTCCTCAAACTTCTAAAGCAGATGATTAAGCGTGACAGTCAATTTGTAACCGTTATCTACGGTCAAGATGTAACTGATGAACAGGCTCAATCTATCGAGGCTGCCATTCAGGAAAAATACGGTCAAAAAACCGAAATCACAGTAATTAACGGCGGTCAACCGATTTATTACTATATAATATCAGTTGAGTAGGTGAATTAACATGGTAACAGCTTCCACCGATATACAGTTTTTAAAGGGTGTTGGTGAAAAGAGAGCTGTTGTCCTAAAAAGTAAGGGCATCGATACATTCGGTGCCCTTTTGCGTTTTTATCCAAGAGATTATATTGATTGGACCGATATTACCGAAATTGCAAAGGCTCCGCTTTTTGAAAATGTTTGCATTAGGGCAAAGGTCGTAAATGTAGAGGCAAGTCAAAAAAGAAGTGGCATAGTGCTCTACAGCATCGTTTGCGCGGATTCTTCCGCTCAAATGACAGTTGTACTTTTTAACCAGAAGTATTTGGCTGAGAGTATGCGTGTCGGTAGGGAATATCTGTTTTACGGCAAGCTGACAGGGGGATTTTTGTTCCGTCAAATGTCATCACCTAAAATTGTTCCTGCAAACAACAATGGTATTGAGCCGATATATAAGGCAAGTAAGTCGATGACATCAAAGAAGATAAAAACTCTTATTAAAACTGCAATTAAAACGATAAAGTTAGATGAGGTTATTCCTGAAGAAATAAGGCTTAAAAATAATCTCTGCTCAATAGATTATGCTATCGAAAATATACATTTCCCGTCTTGCAAGGATGCGTTTTTCAAGGCACAAAAACGTCTTGTTTTTGAAGAACTTTTTGTTTTAAGAACGGGACTGGCGCTCCTTAAAAGCCATTCTGGAAAGAAAGCAGGACAAGTTATTGAAAAAGGTTATTTGGCTGACTTTAAAGAACTTTTACCCTTTGAAATGA
The DNA here is from genome assembly GCA_045655905.1 of Acutalibacteraceae bacterium. Taxonomy (GTDB): domain Bacteria; phylum Bacillota; class Clostridia; order Oscillospirales; family Acutalibacteraceae; genus UBA737. The sequence goes on from JAZOQF010000183.1 coordinate 2,184, forward strand.
CATCTGCTCAAGAACGTGTTATAAAAGAATGTATGAGGGATATGTTCTCAGGTGTTCCGATGAACAGGTTAGTTCAGGGAGATGTTGGAAGCGGAAAAACTGTAATAGCGGCAGCACTCATGTATTCCGCAGCTAAAAATGGTTTTCAGTCGGCTATGATGGCGCCGACTGAAATATTGGCGATTCAGCATTATAAAACATTGTTGTCTTTAACCGAAAAAACAGGAATTCGATGTGCTTTGCTCACAAGCAACATTAAGAAAAAAGAAAAGGATGCAATTAAAACTGCTCTTAAAAACGGGGATATTGATGTTTTAGTAGGTACCCACTCGCTTTTGAATTGTGATGTTGAATTTAAAAAGTTAGGACTTGTAGTTACCGACGAACAGCATCGTTTTGGTGTTAATCAACGAGGCATTTTGTCATCAAAAGGTGATAATCCCCATACACTTGTTATGTCAGCAACACCGATACCAGGTACGTTGGCACTAATTCTTTATGGCGACCTTGATATAAGTATTGTTGATGAATATCCGTCCGGCAGACAAAAAATCGATACATATTTGGTTGATAGTTCATACCGAGAAAGAATTTATAAGTATATCAAAAAATTCCTCGATGAGGGAAGGCAAGCGTATATTGTTTGCCCATTACTCGAAGAGGGTGAAGAAATTGACATAACATCAGCAAAAGAACATTATGTAAACCTAAAAGATGGGAAATTTAAAAATTATTCTGTGGGATTAATTCACGGAAAAATGACCACAAAAGAAAAAGAAACCGTAATGAAACAGTTTTCTCAAGGTGAGATACAGTTGTTAGTTGCGACGACTGTTATCGAGGTTGGAATTGATGTACCTAATGCTGTTATAATGCTCGTAGAAAATGCCGAGCGTTTTGGTTTGTCACAGCTGCATCAGTTAAGAGGACGAGTTGGAAGAGGACAGTATAAGTCGGATTGTATTTTAATTACCGACAATACCTCGGAAGAGACATTACAACGTCTTGAGGTTATTAAAAACACTACTGATGGTTTTGAGATTGCCGACAAAGATTTGGCATTAAGGGGCCCGGGTAATTTCTTAGGCTCACGCCAACACGGACTCCCTCCAATGAAAATTGCCGACCTTTTTGCTGACAGTGAGGCATTAAAATTAGCAGGTGAAGAAGCTCAAAGTCTTTTAAAGAATGACCCGGATTTGAGCAAAAAAGACCACGCTAACCTAAAGAATGAAATCACAGAACTTTATAAAAAACTTAACGACAGGTGATATTTATGTTTAAAGAAATAAGTCCTAAAGAAATACCTGATAATTTAATTAAGGCTATAAGTGAAGAATGGATGCTTATCTCTGCAGGAGATGAAAATGGATATAATATGATGACCGCTTCTTGGGGATTTGCAGGCGAAATGTGGGGTGCTGACAGCGTTATTGCTATGATTAGACCTCAGCGTTATACAATGAAATTTGTAGAAGAAAATGATTATTTTACATTAAGTTTTTACGGGGATAGGAAAGACATTCATAAGGTTTGCGGCTCACAGTCGGGAAGAGATGTTAATAAAACTGAGCTCACAGGACTTACTCCTGTATTTAGTGATGATACTGTTTATTTTAAAGAAGCAAGACTTGTTTTGATTTGCAAAAAGCAGTATCTCGACACACTAAAAAAGGAATGTTTTATTGATGATGTGCCGCTCAAATGGTACGATAACGATTTTCATAATATGGTAATAGGAAAAATAGAAAAGGTATTGATAAAATGAAATTTTTAATTGCTTCTGATATACACGGCTCAGCTTACTACTGCAATTTGCTTATAGAAGCTGTAAAACAGGAAAATGCTGATAGAATAGTTATTTTAGGTGATATTTTATACCACGGACCTCGAAACGATTTACCACGCGAATATGCACCTAAAAAGGTAATCGAAATGTTAAATCCCTTAAAGGATAAATTGCTTTGTGTCAGAGGAAACTGTGACACAGAGGTTGACCAAATGGTATTGGATTTTCCTGTTTTAGCAGATTATTGTGTGATTCCTGTAGGCGACAATCTGATATACGCAACACATGGTCATAACTATAACGAAAACAAATTACCGCCTATTTCAAAAGGGGACATTCTGCTAAACGGACATACCCATGTATCTAAATGTACTGAGCACGAAGATTTTGTGTATATGAATCCCGGCTCGGTATCTATCCCGAAAGGGGATACACCTCATAGTTATATGACACTCCAAAACGGAAAATTTTTGTGGAAAAATTTAGAAACTAAAGAAATCTATAAGGAATACGAAATTTAATGAAGAATATCGTAATAATCGGCGGAGGACCTGCAGGACTTAAAGCAGCTCTCAGCGCTAATTTTAAGTATAAGGATACAAAAAGACAAATAACAATAATAGAAAAAAACGAACGCCCCGGCCGAAAGCTAATGATTACAGGCAAGGGCAGATGTAATGTTACAAATAACTGTGATTTAGACACGCTAATTGCGAACACACCGAAAAACGGAAGATTTTTATATTCTGCGTTTTCGAATTTTCTACCTCAGGATACAATGTCTTTTTTCGAGACAATGGGAGTGCCGCTTAAAACCGAAAGAGGAAACCGAGTTTTCCCACAGTCGGACAAGGCAGTCGACATAGTTGACGCACTCGTCAAATGTTTAAGACCGAGTGGAATTAAACTACTTCATTCTACTGCCAAAAGCATTAAAACCGAAAACGGAGCGGTTTGCGGTGTGGAACTTGATAAAGGTGAAATTATTGAGGCTGACAGCGTTGTTTTAGCGACGGGTGGTGTGTCATACCCCGTGACAGGCTCTACGGGTGATGGCCACAGAATGGCCGAGGAATTAGGTCATACAGTGACCGAACTTAAACCATCGCTTGTACCGCTTTGTTGTCACGAAGGATTTTGTTCAAAGCTTTCGGGACTTTCTCTTAGAAATATTACGCTTTCAGTTTTTGAGGGTGACAAGAAAAAACCAATTTTCAAAGAAATGGGGGAGATGCTTTTTACCCATTTTGGAATTTCGGGGCCGCTTGTTTTGTCTGCATCGTCTTATATTAGGAAAATGGGAAAAGCAGAATATACCGCTGTAATTGACCTGAAACCTGCATTAAGCTATGAGCAGTTGGACAAGCGAATACTTAGGGATTTTGCTAATCAACAAAATAAAGATTTTGTAAATTCTTTGGATGATTTATTGCCAAAGAGTATGATTTCAGTTATAATAGGTAGGTCTGGTATTGAACCGCATAAAAAGGTTAATCAAATTAGTTCTGTCGAGAGAGCTAAACTTTGTGAAGTTATCAAAAATCTCACTTTGCATATAACGGGATTTAGACCTATCGAAGAAGCTATTATCACAAGTGGTGGTATCAGCGTTAAAGAAATTAACCCCTCGACTATGGAATCTAAGCTTGTGAGTGGTTTGTTCTTTGCAGGTGAAATAATTGATGTAGACGCCTTTACAGGTGGTTTTAATTTACAAATTGCGTTTTCTACCGGATTTTTGGCAGGGGAAAATGTGTAAAGGAGAAGTAAAGATGATATCGGTAGCTATTGATGGTCCTGCAGGTGCAGGAAAAAGCACTTTGTCAAGAAAATTGGCTGAAAGCTTTGGCTTTATTTATGTTGACACAGGTGCTTTGTACAGAGCGGTAGGACTTAAATTTTCCCGTATGGGAGCGGATACTGAACTCAACTGTGATATTGACAGTATTTTAGGTCAAACCGCAGTTGATATTCGATTTGTAGGAACAGAACAAAGGGTATTTTTAGACGGCGAAGACGTGTCTGACAAAATCAGGACACCCGAGGCTTCAATGATGGCTTCAGCTGTTTCTGCAAAACCACAGGTAAGAGCATTTTTGCTTGATACTCAAAGAAAGTTAGCAGAGAATAATGACTGTCTTATGGATGGCAGAGATATTGGTACGGTTGTACTTCCTAATGCTACGGTAAAGATTTATCTTACTGCTTCGGCAGAGGATAGGGCAATGCGCCGTTACAAGGAGCTAATCGAAAAAGGACAAACCGTAGAATATAAGGATGTTTATGATGATATGGTTAAGCGTGATTATAACGATATGCATCGTGAAATAGCACCCTTAAAACAAGCCGAGGATGCTGTTTTAGCAGACACATCGGGACTTCAGTTTGAACAGTCCTTTGAACTTTTAAGTAACCTTATAAAAAAGGGAATAGAGGCAAGTAATGAAAATAACTAAGGCTGAAACTGCAGGCTTTTGCTTCGGGGTTAACAGAGCCGTAAATATGGTATATGAGCTTTTGGATAAAGGCGAAAAGGTTTGTACATTAGGACCTATTATTCACAATCCTCAGCTTGTAGATGAGTTAGCATCAAGGGGAGTCAGAATTGTAGAGTCGCCTGATGATGCTTTAGATGGAGAAACGCTTGTTATTCGTTCTCACGGAGTAGAACGAAAGGTGTACGAACAAGCAAATAATTTAGGTATCAAGGTTGCTGATGCTACTTGTCCGTTTGTTGCTAAAATTCATAAGATAGTAGCCGAAAACAGTCTTTTAGGAGCTGTTACAATTATTGCAGGTGACGAAAAGCATCAGGAAGTGAAGGGCATAATCGGGCATTGTTACGGCGAATATTTTGTAGTGGCTACCGAGGATGAGTTAAATGAAATTCTGCAAAAAAACTGTTTTTTTGCAGAAAAAGAACTGATTTTAGTATCACAGACCACATTCAATGCAGAAATTTGGGAAAAGATACAAAAAAATTTAAAAAAAGTATGTACAAATGCGAAAATTTTTGATACAATATGTAACGCAACTGCTTTAAGACAAAACGAGGCAGATGATATATCTCGTCAGAGTGACGCAGTCGTTGTAATCGGCGGAAAGCATAGTTCTAACACAGCTAAACTTTTTGATGTTTGCAGCGCTAATTGTCACAGAACCTATCATATCGAAACGGCTGATGAATTAGGTCAAATTGATTTAACAGGTTGTCTTAATGTAGGAGTTGTGGCAGGTGCATCCACACCTGCGGGTATTATAAAGGAGGTTATTAAAACCATGTCGGAAAATTTACAATCGGTTGAGGAACAGATGGAGGTAAAAGAATCTGTTCAAAAAAGCTTTGAGGAAATGACAGACGAGGAAGCATTTGAGGCTTCACTCAGCGGCTTAACAGGCGACCAAAAGGTTGAAGGTATCGTTGTTGCTGTTAATCCCTCTGAAATCACAGTAGATATTGGAAGGGGAGTAACTGGATACATTTCAGCTGCAGAATTTTCTTCAGACCCAGACGTTAAGCTTATGGATGAAGTTAAGGTTAATGATAAGTTAAATCTTATCATTATGAAAATCAATGACCAGGAAGGAACTGCAATGCTTTCTAAGCGTCGTTTTGATGCTATTGCCGGTTGGGACAATATAGTTGCTGCCAAAGAGTCCGGTGAAATCGTTACAGGTTATGTTAAGGACATTATTAAGGGTGGCGTAGTTGCTTACACAAACAATGTTCGCGTTTTCATTCCTGCTTCTCAGGCTACTGCTTCGAGAAATGACTCTTTAGAGGATTTAAAGGGTAAAGAGGTATCTTTCCGTATCATCGAAATTGGCAGAGGCAGAAGAGCAGTAGGCTCTATCAGAAACGTGCTTCGTGAAGAGAGAAAAGTTCAACAAGAAAAGATTTGGGAAAATATCGCAGAGGGCGACCGTTTTACAGGTACTGTTAAGTCTTTGACTAACTATGGTGCTTTTGTTGATATCGGTGGCGTAGATGGTATGATTCACGTGTCTGAGCTTTCTTGGACCAGAATTAAGAATCCAAGCGAGGTTCTTCTTGTTGGCGATACTGTTGAAGTTTACGTAAAGGCTATCGATAAGGATAAGAAAAAGATATCCTTGGGATACAAAAAGGAAGATGAAAATCCTTGGGTTATCTTCCAAAAGAATTATGATGTTAACGATGTTGTTAAGGTAACAATCGTAAGTATGACCACATACGGCGCATTTGCTCGTATAATCCCCGGAATTGACGGTTTAATTCATATTTCACAGATTGCCGACAAACACGTTGCTAAGCCTCAGGACGAGCTTCAGGTAGGTCAAGAGGTTGAGGCAAAGATTACAGCTGTTGACAATGATAAGAAGCGTGTAAGCCTTTCAATCAGAGCTTTAATTCAAAAGGAAGAAGAGGAAACTCAAGATATTGAAGCTGCTGACGAAGTAGTTTACGAGGCTACCGAAGAAAATGCTCCCGTTGAGGAAGCTGAGGTTATCGAAGCTGCTGAAGAAGTAACAGCGGCTGAAGTAGAGGTTGCTACTGAAGAATAATAAAATTAAAATCCCTTGAATTTGGAAATTCAAGGGATTTTTTTATTATATATTATTTTTTGAAAAATAAGAAAGTATATAGCTTAAAATAAATATACCTAACAGTAGGAAGGTGACACAGGAGAATAATGAAGAATGGTGGTAGTCAGTTTTTGAAAATATATTTATAAGTAAATTAGGAATTGAATTTGTAAAACATAGAATAACAGACACCAGACCACTACTCAAGATAACCTTAAAAGTTTTGTCATTAACAGTATTACAATAAAGTTTTGTGAAATTGAGGAAAAAAGTTAAAACCGAGCAGTAGGAAAAAATTAAGAGAATGTTATCTGAAATCAAAGCTAATTTCGAAATTGTAGTAAAATCACAAATCATTCTGATTATAATATACAGAACAGTAATCGAAGATGCAATTTCGGGGATTTTAACTTTTATGTATGGAGTTAATCCATATAGTATAAAATATGCTACAGTTGCAAGGCTTAATAATTTTAACAAGGTTGATTGCCATTGAATTGAAATCGGTGAATTGTTAAATATTAATTCGGCAAAAACAGAAAGACTTAGTGCAAATGAAGAAATCGACATAATTTTTGTCGTTTTTGGGGGATTATTTGGTCTAATATATGTCTGCCAAGAGAAAATTGCAACACTTAATGTGCACAGTAAAATGACTAATAAAATAATGGGGCCAAAGTTTTTAGTTTCATTGATATAAAAACCGGTATTAGTTTCAATTGTGAAACAAAGTTGCAAAAGACGCAGAATCAAACTTATTGGTAATGCCATAAAGAAAAATAGCATTATTTTTTTTTGTTTCATTTTCATTCTCCAAACATTAAACAGAAGTTAAAATCATATAGTTAATTGTATTACTCAATTTTAAAAAAGTCAACAAAAAGGTGTTTCTATGAAAAAAATGATGTTAATTTCTGTAATAATTTCTGCGTTTATGCTCCTAATGCCATTAGCTGTTTTAGGACAAGTCAAAAAGACTGAAACTAAGGCACTCGAAACGGTAGCGCCTATTAAGGAAGAAGATGCAATTAATGATGTTTTTAGAGTTCTTGATAAAACGACAAACAAAATAACAAAAATGACTGCAGATGATTATATTTTTTGTGTGCTTGCAGCCGAAATGCCAGCACTATACGAAACTGAGGCGCTAAAGGCACAGGCAGTAGCGTCCTATACTTATGCCTGCTATAAAAGGGAACTAAACCAAAAAGCTGATTATGACATAACTACAGATTTTACAACCGACCAGAGCTTTAAGACAGAGGAAAAGGCACGCGAAGGTTGGGGAGAGGATGCAGAAGAATATGTTGAAAAAATAAAATCTGTAGTTAAAAGTGTTAGCGGTAAGTGCATGTACTACAAAAATAAGCCTATAGTTGCGGTTTATCATGCTGTGTCTTCGGGTAAGACTTATTCGGCAAAAGATGTTTGGGGCAAAGAAATTGGATACTTAAAGAGTGTAGACTCAAAGGGAGATAAGAAATCGAAAAAATATGCGACAACTTTAGAGTTTACAAAAGAAGAATTAGAAGAAAAACTTTCAGATTTGGTTAGTGAGAAAAAAACAAAAGAGATAATAGGGGAGATTAAGGCTAAAAAGAATGGTTTGGTAGAAAGTGTTGAAGTATATGGAAATTATATTAGCGGCAGTCGGGTAAGGACGGTCTTGGCATTACCATCAAGCAATTTTGAAATTGAGAAAAAAAACAAAAAATATTTCTTCAACTGTCTGGGATATGGTCACGGTGTAGGTATGAGCCAACATGGAGCCAATATTATGGCAAAGGAAGGCTGTGATTATCAAAAAATTCTTTGCCATTATTACACCGGTATTTCCATTAAATAGTTGTTCACAAATTGTTAAAAAACTGTTGAAATGTGTCGAAAAATATGGTAAAATATCTATAAATAATGACAGTATGGAGATAGAAGTACTTATGAGAGCAGACGGAAAAAAACTTAAACACGTTGATCCTATGTATACAATCGTTCCCCACATTATGAATAAGCGTTACGATGCTATGAATATGATAACCATTGATGTGGCATACGACCCCATTCAGAACTATATCAACAAAAAGCGTAAAGAGAGCGTAGCTATCAGTCATATGGCTGTTTTAATCGCTGCATATCTTAGAACTTGCGCACAATTTCCTGCTTTAAATCGCTTTATTATGAATAAGAAGGTATATGCTAGAAATCATTATGCTGTTTCTATGGTAGTTTTAACTCCCGGTACCGACGGTGAGGAAACTATGTCTAAGATGTATTTTGAACCGACAGACACGATTTTCGATGTTAACAATAAGATTAACGAGTTCGTTGAAAAAAACCGAAATGCACCTAAAGAAAACAATATGGAAAAGTTTATGAGAGTACTTTTAAGTATACCGGGCTTACTTACAGTAGGTATTAGTATTATTAAGTTGCTTGACAAATTAGGTTTGCTTCCAAGGTTTATTATAGACCTTTCGCCATTCCACAACAGCTTGGTAATATCTAACCTGATTTCCATAAGAACTAATCATATTTATCATCACGTTTATGAATTCGGTACGACAGGTGTTCTTATTACCATGGGCAATTTCAGAGAGGTTGCAAAACGCAAGGGCGATGATATTGTTTTTGAAAAATCAATGCCTTTGGGTGTAGTAATGGATGAAAGAATTTGTTCGGGTTATTATTTCGCAAAAGCATTTAGAACAATGCAAAAATATTTAAGAAACCCCGAATTACTCGAAACACCGCCCGAAAAGGTTATTACTGACCCCGGTTTATAATTATTAAAAATTAACCCTGAAGATAAAAAATCTTCAGGGTTGTAATTTTATCGGAAAATTGTTTGAACACCATCTACCATTTCGCCAACAGCCTTTACAAGTTTTGCAGAGCCTTTGCTGATGTTTTTATGGTCTTTCATCACAACTTTTCCTACAGCAAAAGCAGCAGCTCCTGCAATCATACCTGCACCCAAACCTTTAATAAATGACATTGAATTGTTTTGCATAATATCTCTCCCTTGTTTTATTTGCAAAACTATTTTACCCCAAAAAAATAAAAATATAAAAGCGAGGTTTAAAACCTCGCTTTTTAATATTTAAAATAATCCGCTTATTTTGCCGTTTTCGTCAACGTCAATACGTTCAGCAGCAGGAGCCTTTGGAAGACCAGGCATGGTCATTATATCACCTGTGAGGGCTACTATAAATCCTGCACCTGCAGAAATCTTAAGATTTCTAACTGTAACTGTAAAGTTTTCGGGAGCACCAAGCTTTGTTTGGTCATCAGAAAAACTATACTGTGTTTTAGCAACGCAAATCGGACAATTAGAAAAACCGAGTTCTGCAAGACGGACAGCCTGTTTTTTAGCGTTAGGAGTAAGGACAACACCATCTCCACCATAAACTTTCTTAACGATAGTATCAATTTTTTCCTCGATAGAAAGGTCGGTTTTATAAGAGAATGTAAAGTCGCCTTTTTCTTCTTCACATAGGCGAACAACTTCATTAGCGAGCTCAATTCCGCCGTTTCCGCCATCTGCCCAAACGTTAGAAAGAACAACATTAACGCCTAACTCTTTACACTTTTCGATAATGAAATTAATTTCATTATCGGTGTCGGTGGGGAAGCGGTTTACAGCTACAACGCAAGGAAGCTTGTAAACATTCTTAATGTTTGAAACGTGACGAAGTAAATTAGGAACACCTTTTTCGAGAGCAACCAAATTTTCCTCGTTCAAAGTTTTTTTATCAAGTCCGCCGTGCATCTTAAGTGCACGAACAGTTGCTACCATTACAACTGCGCTTGGCGTAAGTCCTGCCATACGGCATTTAATGTCAAGGAACTTTTCAGCTCCAAGGTCGGCACCAAAGCCTGCCTCGGTAATGGCATAGTCGCCTAATTTCATTGCCATTTTTGTAGCAGTTACAGAGTTACATCCGTGTGCAATGTTAGCGAAAGGACCACCGTGAACTAAAGCAGGAGTTCCCTCAAGAGTCTGAACAAGGTTAGGCTTGATAGCATCTTTAAGAAGTGCTGTCATAGCACCTGCAGCATTTAACTGTCCTGCGGTTACAGGCTCATCATTGAATGTATAGCCAACGATTATTTTAGAAAGTCTATTTTTAAGGTCGGTTATATCGGAAGCAAGACACAAAACTGCCATGATTTCACTAGCAACTGTAATGTCAAAACCATCTTCACGGGGAACGCCGTTAACCTTGCCGCCTAAACCGTCTGTAACGAAACGAAGCTGTCTGTCATTCATATCAACGCAACGTTTCCATGTGATGCGTCTAACATCAATGCCTAAAGCGTTACCTTGATGAATGTGGTTATCAAGCATAGCTGCAAGCAAATTGTTTGCAGCACCGATAGCGTGGAAGTCACCTGTGAAATGAAGATTTATGTCTTCCATAGGAACAACCTGAGCATATCCGCCGCCTGCGGCACCGCCTTTAATACCAAAAACAGGTCCTAAAGATGGCTCACGAAGTGCCACGCAAACATTCTTGCCGATTTTACTCATACCATCAGCCAAGCCGATAGTTGTTGTCGTCTTACCCTCACCCGCAGGGGTAGGGGTAATAGCTGTAACTAAAATGAGTTTTCCGTTTTCTTTTTCGCTTTCTTTCATTAAAGAAAGGTCAATTTTAGCTTTGAATTTACCGTACTGCTCAAGGTATTTTTCATCAATACCTGCTCTTTTAGCAATTTCGGTTATAGGTTGCATTTCGCATTGTTGTGCGATTTCAATGTCTGTTAGAAAAGCCATTTAAAACACCCTCTTATTTAAAATATTCAACTGCAGATTTAAACATCTTAATATCGTAGTCACCGTAAACGTTTTTGTAGAGTCCGTTACCCCAACGCTCACTGTGTCCCATTTTACCAAATACTCTGCCGTCGGGAGAAGTAATACCCTCAATAGCGTACATAGAGTCGTTAGGATTAAAGTGAACGTCACTTGTAGCATTGCCATTTAAATCTACGTATTGTGTAGCAATCTGTCCGTTCTTAGCTAATTCTTTAATTAATTCCTCGCTTGCTAAGAAACGACCTTCACCGTGAGAAATCGGCACATTATAAATATCACCGACATTAGTGTTTTTAAGCCAAGGAGATTTGTTAGAAGCGATGCGTGTTCTTACAATTCTTGACTGGTGGCGGCCTATTGTGTTAAATGTGAGTGTTGGACAGTTTTCATCAGTATCAATAATCTTGCCATAAGGAACAAGACCGAGTTTGATAAGAGCTTGGAAACCATTACAAATACCACACATTAAACCATCTCTGTTATCCAGTAGGTCGGTAACAGCATTTTTAATAGCACCGTTACGGAAGAAAGCAGTTATGAACTTACCACTACCATCAGGCTCGTCACCACCTGAGAATCCACCGGGGACAAATATCATCTGTGCATTATTAACTTTGTTTGCAAACTCTTCAACTGAACGAGCAATACCATCAGAGGTGAGGTTGTTAATAACAAAGATTTCAGGGTCAGCGCCTGCATCACGCATTGCCTTTGCAGAGTCAAATTCGCAGTTGGTTCCGGGGAATACAGGGATAAGTACCTTGGGACTTGCAACCTTAATTGCAGGGGCAACTCTCTCAGTAGCCGAGAAAGTGAAGTTCTCCATAGGAGTCTTTCTGTCTTCAATGTTGCACTTGAATACGCTTTCAAGTTTATTTTCATAGGTGTCAAGTAATTCACTAAGAACTACCTCTTCATCAACTAACTTGATTTTACCGCAGTCGCAAACTGTACCGAGTAAAATGCCTTCTTCAACATCTTCTGTAACCTCTAAGATAAAGCTACCATAGTTATAGCCGAAAATAGCCTTGTTAGACATATTATCGTCAAACTTAAAGCCAAGACCATTACCGAAGCACATCTTCATAACAGCCTCACCTATACCACCGTAGGTAGGAGTATAAGCAGAAGCAACCTTGCCCTCACGCATAAGCTTAGTAACAGTATTGAATATTCTGATTTGGGATTCGGTGTTGGGTAGGTTAGTGTCAGCATCATAGATAGGACTTAAAACAATTACCTTATTTCCTGCTTTTTTGAATTCAGGAGAGATAATGTTTTGTACCTTATCAGTAGTCACTGCAAAGGAAACGAGGGTAGGGGGAACATCTAAATCCTCAAAGCTACCACTCATAGAGTCTTTACCACCGATAGAGCCGATACCAAACTCTTTTTGTGCTTTAAATGCGCCGAGAAGAGCAGCTAAAGGTTTGCCCCAGCGTTTGCCATCTTTTCCGGGACGCTCAAAATACTCTTGGAATGTGAGATATACATCTTCGAAGTTAGCACCTGTTGCAATAAGCTTTGAAACAGATTCGACAACTGCTAAGTATGCGCTGTGGAAAGGACTTCTTTCAGCGATGAATGGGTTGTAACCCCAAGCCATAAGTGAGCAGTCATCGGTGTGCTTTTTCTCAACAGAAATCTTTTGTACCATTGCTTGAATAGGAGTTAACTGATGTTTACCACCAAATGGCATAAGAACAGTACCGGCACCAATAGTCGAGTCAAACTGTTCAGAAAGACCACGCTTTGAACAAGCGTTAAGGTCATTCGCCAAATGCTCCATATTCTCCTTAAATCCACCCTCGATTATTCTTTCATAATCCTTTGGAGCTTCGGGAGTAATATCAATGTGCTTTTCTGCACCATTGGAATTCAAGAATTCACGGCTGATATCAACTATTGTGTTGCCATTCCAAACCATTCTAAGACGAGGTTCAGCAGTAATATCAGCAACCTTAACTGCTTGCAAGTTTTCGGCTTTTGCAAGTTCTAAGAAACGGTCAATGTTTTCTTTTTCAACAACAACAGCCATTCTTTCCTGTGACTCACTGATAGCAAGCTCTGTGCCGTCAAGTCCGTCATATTTCTTAGGAACAGCGTTAAGGTCAATGAGAAGTCCGTCTGCCAATTCGCCGATAGCAACCGAAACGCCGCCTGCACCAAAGTCGTTACAACGTTTGATTAAAAGGCTGGCTTCCTTGTTTCTAAATAGTCTTTGAAGCTTTCTTTCTTCAGGTGCATTACCTTTTTGAACTTCAGCTCCACAACTTTCAAGGGATTCTAATGTGTGAGATTTTGAAGAGCCTGTAGCACCACCGCAACCGTCACGGCCTGTGGAACCACCAAGGAGAATTACAACATCACCGGGGGCGGGAACCTCACGGCGAACATTCTCAGCAGGAGCAGCTGCAATAACAGCGCCGATTTCCATACGCTTTGCAGCATATCCGTCGTGATAAAGCTCGTCAACAATACCGGTAGCAAGACCGATTTGGTTACCGTATGAAGAGTAACCGTCAGCAGCGGTAGTAACAATCTTTCTCTGTGGAAGCTTACCTTTAAGGGTTTCACTAACACTCTTTAATGGGTTAGCCGCGCCTGTTACACGCATAGCACCGTAAACATAGCTTCTGCCTGACAACGGGTCACGAATAGCACCGCCAATACAAGTAGCGGCACCACCAAAAGGCTCGATTTCGGTAGGATGGTTGTGTGTTTCGTTCTTAAAGAGGAGTAACCAATCTTCAGAAACACCGTCAACATCTACCTTGATTTTAACTGTACAAGCATTGATTTCTTCTGATTCATCAAGTTTTGGAAGTTTGCCCTCTTTTTTAAGATAGCGTACAGCTAATGTTGCGATATCCATAAGACAAACGGGCTTTGTTCTTCCTAACTCCTTGCGAGTTGTGATATAATCGTCATAAGTCTCTTGAAGGAGTGCATCCTCAAAGGTGCAGTTATCGATATTTGTAAGGAAGGTGGTGTGACGGCAGTGGTCTGACCAATATGTATCTATCATACGGATTTCTGTAATGGTTGGATTACGTTTTTCACTCTTGAAATAATCCTGACAGAATTTAATATCGTCGTTATCCATTGCAAGACCGTAATTCTTAACGAAATCTGCAAGACCTTTTTCATCCAAATCGATAAATCCGTTAAGGGTTTCAACGGTAGTTGGAATATCGTATTTTGTCTCCAAGGTGTCGGGTTTTTCGAGGGATGCGATTCTTGCTTCTACAGGGTTTATAACAAATTTCTTGATCTCTGCAATTTCTTCATCGGAAATTTTTCCGGAAAGTATATAAACCTTAGCAGTTTTAACTCTCGGGCGTTCACCTTGAGATATAATTTGAATACATTGTGCCGCAGAATCGGCTCTTTGGTCGAATTGACCGGGTAAAAACTCAACAGCAAATACATAAGCGTCTTCGCAAGAAAAATCTTCGCTTACAATATCAAGCTGAGGTTCCGAAAATACAGTACCAACTGCATAATCGAAAAGGTCTTTGTCGATATTGTCAACATCATAGCGGTTTAAAATCCTAACATCCTTTACCGAATCAATCTGCAAAAGACCGTTAATATCTTTTAGCAAGCTTGCGGCTTCGTGAGCAAGCTCTTTTTTCTTTTCGACAAATATACGGTATACCATTTTTATTCTCCTTTTATTGCCTTGAGTGCCTTAGCACCAATATCATTACGCCAAAATGCATTTTCAAACTGAACCTTGTTAAGGTTTTCGTAAGCCTTTTTCAATGCGGTTTCCAAATCATCGGCAGTATCTGTAACACCTAAAACTCTGCCACCTGCGGTTACTAAAAGATTGTCTTTGAGTTTAGCGCCTGCAACATAAACCTTATCAGCAACGCTGTCGTCAATTTTAAGCTCAAATCCACTCTCATACTTTGACGGATAACCGCTTGAAGCCATAACTACGCAAGCGGCAGCGCCGTTTGAGAATTTAACAGGAGTATCAGCCAATGTTCCGTTGGTTGTTGCCATCATTATTTCTAAAAGGTCGCTTTCAAGCAAAGGTAACACAACCTGAGTTTCAGGGTCTCCGAAACGGCAGTTATATTCGATAACCTTTGGTCCCTTAGGTGTGAGCATTAGTCCAAAGTAAAGGCAACCTTTAAAGGTGCGGTTTTCACTCTTCATCGCATTGATTGATGGAATAAAGATTTTTTCCATACATTCCTTTGCGATATCTTCGGTGTAGTATGGGTTTGGAGCTACAGTTCCCATACCGCCTGTGTTAAGGCCTTTATCGCCGTCCAATGCACGCTTGTGGTCCATTGATGATACCATAGGTACTACAACATTACCGTCAGTAAAGGATAGCACCGAAACCTCGGGACCGGTTAAAAATTCTTCAATTACAACATTGTTTCCGCTTTCACCAAAGATTTTATCCTCCATCATTGAGCGAACGGCGTTCTTAGCATCTTCACGTGTTTCAGCAATAATAACACCCTTGCCGAGTGCTAATCCATCAGCCTTAATAACGGTTGGGATTGGAGCAGTTTCAAGATACTCAAGCGCTTTTTCAAGGTCATTAAATACCTCATATTCTGCGGTTGGAATGTTGTATTTTTTCATAAGGTTTTTAGAGAAAACCTTGCTGCCTTCAATAATTGCAGCAGCTTTGTCAGGACCAAAGCATGGGATACCAGCATCGGTCAAAGCATCAACCGCACCTAACACTAACGGGTCATCGGGAGCTACAACAGCATAGTCAATGCCATTAGTTTTTGCAAACTCAACCTGCTTTTCAATTTCTTTTGCACCGATGTCAACAAGTGTAGCATCATTTGCCATACCACCGTTACCTGGCAATGCAAATATTTCGGTAATATTTTTATTTTCTTTTAATTTTTTTATGATGGCGTGTTCACGACCGCCGCCACCTACAACCATTATTTTCATCGAAAAACTCCTTAATAGATGGGGAATTTAGCGCACAATTCGCCAACTTCTTTTGCAATTCTTTCCTTATTACCCTCGAAATCGTCAACAACCTCACGAATCCAGCGGGCGATTTTCTTCATTTCAGTTTCCTTAAATCCACGTGTAGTGATAGCAGGAGTGCCGATACGAAGACCACTTGTAACAAAAGGACTTTGTGGGTCGTTAGGAATAGTGTTTTTATTTGCTGTAATATGAACTTCATCAAGACGGTGTTCAAGTTCTTTTCCTGTGATATCCTCATTAACGAGTTTTAAAAGCATAAGGTGGTTATCTGTGCCGCCTGAAACGAGTTCGAAGCCTTCCTCTGTCAGAGCTTCAGCCAAAGCGGCGGCATTTTTAACAACCTGTGTTTGATATTCTTTGAATTCAGGTGTTAAAGCTTCACCGAGGGCTACAGCCTTAGCAGCAATAATGTGCATTAAAGGTCCGCCCTGAGTTCCGGGGAATACTGCTTTGTTAATCTTAAGGTAGATTTCTTCATCATTACATAAAATCATACCGCCACGTGGACCTCTGAGGGTTTTGTGGGTTGTTGTGGTAACCACGTGAGCATACGGAATAGGTGAGGGATGAACGCCTGCAGCAATAAGACCTGCAATATGCGCCATATCAACCATTAAGTATGCGCCTACCTCATCAGCAATTTCACGGCATCTTTTGAAATCGATAACCCTCGCATATGCTGATGCACCAACAACTATAAGCTTTGGCTTACACTCTATGGCGATTTTACGCATTTCATCATAATCAATGGTTTCGGTATCATCAGAAACACCATAAGGTACTATGTTGAAATATTTACCCGAAATATTAACGGGTGAGCCGTGTGAAAGGTGACCGCCTTGTTGCAAATTCATACCCATAACGGTATCGCCTGTTTGTAACAAAGCAAAGAATGTTGCAAGGTTAGCATTGGCACCCGAATGTGGCTGAACATTAGCAAAGTTACAGCCAAACAACTCACAAGCTCTCTTTCTTGCGATTTCTTCAACAATGTCAACACATTGGCAACCGCCGTAGTAACGCTTTCCGGGATAACCTTCAGCATATTTGTTTGTAAGCACTCCGCCTGCGGCCAAAAGAACGGCCTTAGACACAATGTTTTCGGAAGCGATAAGCTCGATGTTATGCTGCTGTCTTTCTAATTCTTTGTTACAAGCGGCATAAACCTCGCTATCGTAATTTTTAAGTTCATCGAAAAAATTCATTTATATTCTCCTTAATGGTGGAATAATCTCATACCGGTGAACGCCATTGCAATACCGTATTTATTACAGCAGTCAATAACTGCATCGTCACGGATAGAACCACCGGGTTCTGCGATATAGGAAACGCCACTTTTGTATGCACGTTCAATATTATCGTCAAATGGGAAGAAAGCGTCAGAGCCTACTGATACACCCTTGATAGTAGAAAGATAAGTCTTGATTTCTTCGTCAGTAAGGGGAGATGGTTGTGATTTAAAGTATTTTTGCCAGTTACCGTCAGCACAAACATCTTCTTCGTTACGGTTAATATAACCGTCAATAACATTATCACGTGTAGGACGTGCAATATCATCTTTAAAAGGAAGATTTAAAACTTTGTCATGTTGACGTAAGAACCAAGTATCAGCTTTGCTGCCTGCAAGACGTGTACAGTGAATACGTGATTGCTGACCTGCACCAACGCCGATTGCCTGACCGTCAACTGCGAAGCAAACAGAGTTAGACTGAGTATATTTAAGAGTAATAAGAGAAATTATAAGGTCACGCTTCGCGCTGTCAGGTAAGGTTTTATTTTCGGTCACAAGGTTTGCAAGCAATTCTTCGTTGATTTCAAAGTTGTTTCTGCCTTGCTCAAATGTAATACCGTAAACCTGCTTTGTTTCTTGGGGCGCAGGTACATAGTTGGGGTCAATTTTAACTATATTATAGTTACCGTTGCGCTTGGATTTCAAAATCTCCAAAGCCTCGGGGTCATAGTCAGGAGCAATAACACCGTCAGAAACCTCACGTTTAATTAAAAGTGCAGTTGTAACGTCACACTTGTCGGATAATGCTACCCAGTCACCGAATGAACACATACGGTCGGTACCCCGAGCACGAGCATAGGCACAAGCAAGAAGTGAATCGTCAAGACCCTCAATGTCATCCACAAAGCAAGCCTTTTTTAGCTTTTCGGGAAGAATGGTACCAACAGCGGCACTTGTAGGACTAACGTGTTTAAAGGAAGTAACAGCGGGAAGCCCTAAAGCCTCTTTCAATTCCTTTACCAACTGCCAAGAATTAAATGCATCAAGGAAGTTGATATAACCCGGTCTTCCGCAGAGAATTTCGATAGGCAATTCACTACCGTCTGCCATATATATTTTAGCGGGTTTTTGATTAGGGTTACAACCGTATTTTAATTCAAATTCTTTCATAATATTTCTCCTTATATTTTAAGTAGTTCTTTTGCAATATAGTCTGCCATAATAATATGACCTTTGTCGTTTGGATGAAGCCCGTCGGGTATAACATTTTGGTCATAAGGGTCTATAATACCGCTTCTGAAAAGGTCAATAACAGGGATATCATGATTTTTTGTAATGTTAATAATAGCATCGATATAATCTTCTAAAACTTTACCGTTATGATTTGGAATATTTTCGTTTACTCTTCTTAATGGTGTCATAAATATTATTTTAGAGTTTGGAAAATCAGATTTTATCGTAGAAATGAGTGAATTAACGGCACCGCAAAAAGTACGAATATCAGTACTTGAAATATCACCCATTTCAGCGTCACCGTGTCCAAAGTCGTTTGTGCCGCCAAAAACGACAACTGCATCAACATCAGATGGCATTATTTTAGAACGCAATTCAAAATATAAATCGTGGCGGTGTATAGAGGGGGAAAGTTGTTTCGCAATTCTTGTTCCGCCTATACCGCAGTTATAAGCCTCGGCTAAACCGTATTCACGCTTTATTATTTGATGAAAGACATTATTGGGATTTGTAGTGCCATGTCCCTCGGTTATACTGTCCCCAAGGAAATTCACTTTAATATTTTGAAGTTTCATGAATTATGCCTCGTTTTTGTTTACTATTCTCGATTCAAACTTTCCGGTTTCAAGGTCAATATATCTAACAAAAAGGGATACCTTATTATCTTTGTTTAAATTCTCCCAAATGAGATTTGTTAAGCAGTCTATATCGCAGTCTGGAAGTTCGAGTGTTTTAGGCTCACCCTCAAAGCTTGGTAAGGGATTACCGTCACATTTATAAGTATGTATGAACTTAGCCTTGCCGGGTAGGGGATTGCTGTAAGCAAAAGTGTATCTTTGGCAAGAAGAACCATCGCCATCAGCAGATTTAAGAATAGACATAGCATAGTTAAAGTCGTCTTTTTCAAGACGGATAATACCTGAAATACGTGGTGTATAGTTTGGAGCGTCATCTTCAAATTCACGTGTGCGAAGAGCCTGCTCAAAGGTCATTTGCTTATCCATAAGCTCGTAGATAGTATCGGTTTGGTCACCGTTGGTAACGATTGTCTTGTTACCAAGAACTCTGACAGGAGCGTAAATAATAAGATGAGGGTCGGTCATTTTAGATTCATCAAAGGCTTGAGTGCGAATGCCAAGACCATCTTCAACAAAGACACGGTTGCGACTGTTTTCGCTTCTGCCCATAATGAAATATGCGGTAATTGCTTTTTTACCGTCGGCACTTTTGCCGATTATAATGCCTCTGCCGTGATAGGCAAGAGAATTAAGTTCTTTTTCAATAGTCTTAATTTCCATAACAATTCTCCTTTAAACTTTAGCGTTTAATTCTTTACACACTTTTTCAAGCGCTCTTGGTAAAATCTGCCATTCGGCCTCTTCCATAACTCTTTTTTGAAGAATTTCGGGGGTGTCACCCTCTTTAATTTCTACAGCCTTTTGCATTATGATTTTTCCGCCATCGGGAATTTCGTTAACAAAGTGTACTGTAGCGCCTGTAACCTTAACACCATACTCTAAAGCTGCTTCGTGTACTCTTAGTCCATAAAAGCCTTTACCACAGAAAGAGGGGATAAGGGAAGGATGAACGTTTATAATTCTATTGGCAAAACGTGAGGTGAAATTTTCACTTAAAATACACATAAAGCCTGCAAGAACAACAATATCGGTATTATTTTCTTCTAAAATGGAAATGAGTTCGTCTTCAAAACGAAGTCCCAACTCTTTTTTATTGCAAACAGCAGTTTTAATGCCGGCTTTCCTTGCTCTTTCCAAAGCGAAAGCATCGGGGTTGTTGGAAACTACAAGCGAAATCTCACCGCTTGTGATTATTCCGCTTTTTTGGGCATCAATCAATGCTTGTAGGTTGGTACCGCCACCCGAAACCAAAACAGAAATACGTGCTGACATTATAAAATCACCTTTTCGTCTGATTTGATGATTTCACCAATTATGTAAGCATCTTCGCCTTGTGCTTTAAGAATTTCAAGAGCTTTATCAGCATCCTCTTTTGCAACAACAATACTCATACCAACACCCATGTTAAATGTGTTGAACATATCTCTTTCGCTGATGTTACCTGTCTTTGCGATAAGGTCGAATATAGGAAGTACCTTTACTGCGTTTTTATCAATTTTAGCACCATAACCATCAGGAATGCTTCTCGGAATGTTTTCATAGAAGCCGCCACCTGTAATATGAGAAATAGCACTAACCTTTACATTGTCCAAAAGTGCCATAACAGGTTTTACATAGATTTTGGTGGGAGCTAGCAATGTTTCGCCAAGTGATTTGCCACCAAGTTCATCGTAGGTCTTGTTAAGGTCGCAATTTTCAACATCGAATACCTTGCGAACAAGTGAGAAACCATTAGAGTGAACACCGCTTGATGAAAGAGCAATAACAACATCGCCCTCTTTCATTGTTGTGTTATCTAACATTTTAGGTCTGTCAACGATACCTACAGCAAATCCTGCAAGGT
Organism: Acutalibacteraceae bacterium; assembly: GCA_045655905.1. Lineage (GTDB taxonomy): Bacteria > Bacillota > Clostridia > Oscillospirales > Acutalibacteraceae > UBA737. Next base: position 23,283 of record JAZOQF010000183.1, read on the forward strand.
CATAATCGTCGATAGGCATCATTCCGGGATGCTCGGCAGTTTCACCACCAATTAGAGCCGCACCTGACTGAACGCAACCCTCAGCAACACCACTTACTATCTCGGCGATTTTTTCGGGAATATTCTTTCCGCAAGCAATATAGTCGAGGAAGAATAAAGGTTTCGCTCCACAGCAGATAATATCGTTAACACACATAGCAACAGCGTCAATACCGATTGTGTTGTGCTTATCCATAAGGATTGCAAGCTTAACCTTAGTACCGCAACCGTCGGTACCGCTTACCAAAACAGGCTCGGTCATATCTTTGATTGGTAAACCAAAGCAACCGCCAAAGCCGCCTACATCGTCAAGGCAACCCTCATTCTTAGTTCTGGCAATGTGTTTTTTCATAAGTTCTACAGCTTTGTAGCCTGCAGTAATATCAACGCCCGCTGCAGCATAGCTTTCAGATTTTGAATTGTTATGCATAGTTAAAATTCCTTTACTTTTTATTTTTAGCCTTTTCCGTTCCAACAGTAGGTGCAAAGTTTACTTTCGTCAAGTCCAATAGCCTCAATTACACCTTTTAAGGACTGGAATTCAAGAGATGCAAAATTAAATTTATCGCAAATACATTTCCTTAAATTTTTACCGCGTTCGGTAGAACCGTCACTGTATTCATTGAGATGTTTAAATCCTTCTTCTCCCTCAAGTTCCATAATGACACGTCTGGAAATTAGTTCCATTTCATCGGTAGCACGGGAAAAATTAAGGTATTTACATCCGAACATAATCGGGGGACAAGCAGACCTCATATGAACAGATTTTGCTCCGTTGTTATAAAGAAAATCAACCGTTTCTTTGAGCTGCGTGCCACGGACAATAGAGTCATCAACGAAAAGCAAGTTTTTATCTTTTATAAGGTCATGTACAGGGATTTGCTTCATCTTAGCAACACGGCTTCGCTCTTTTTGGCTGACCGGCGTGAAACTTCTTGCCCATGTAGGAGTGTATTTAATGAAAGCACGTGCGAAATGCTTTCCGCTTTCGTTTGAATATCCTATTGCGTGGGGAGTGCCTGAGTCGGGAACACCACCCACATAGTCTATATCATCGATGAGTCCTGCGTATTTATCGTTCTTTGCCATTATGGCACCGTTACGGTAACGCATAACCTCAACGTTTACACCCTCGTATGTGGCGTTAGGATAACCAAAGTAGCTCCAAAGGAAAGCACAAATTTTCATTTCTTTTTCCGCAGGTGCCAAAATTGTCATACTGTCGGGTGTGAGTTCGACAACCTCGCCGGGACCTAATTCCTTTTCTTGTTCGTAACCCACCTTATCGATAGCATAAGACTCAAAGGAAACACAGTATCCGTCATCGTTTTTACCGATTAGAACAGGAATTCTGCCTAAAAGGTCACGAGCTGCAATTATATTGCCATTATCTCGCAAAATCAAAATCGAGGCGGTACCATCAATGCTTTCTTGAGCAAATCTGATACCTTCGCCGAAATTACTTTTTTGGTTTATAAGGCAAGCTGTAAGCTCGGCAGAATTGATTTTACTTCCTGTCATAGTAGTGAACTGACCTACATTTTCTGTGAGATATCGTTCAATAAGTTCTTCGGAATTGTTTATTTTGCCTATAACGCAAATTGCATAGGCGCCAAGCTTTGAACGGAACATAAGAGGTTGCGGGTCAAAGTCACTTATACAGCCTATGGCAGAGGTACCTTTCATTTCGCTGAAAACATCCTCAAACTTGGTTCTGAAAGGTGAGTTTTGAATGTTGTGAATTTCACGCTGAAGACCGATTTCGCTGTCAAAAGCAGCCATACCGCCTCTGCGAGTTCCTAAATGAGAATGGTAGTCAGTACCGAAAAAAACATCGGAAACAGCATCATTTTTACTAACTACGCCAAAAAATCCGCCCATTGTATATCTCCTTTAAAAATATCTCAAGGCCGGCACCTTTTAGGGCGTCAGCCTTTGAGAAATGTAAAAATATTTTATGCAAAGAAAAGCTTGGAGAGTGTCATGGGGTCAATGTATTCTCCGTCTTTATAAACACGCATGTTACCCGAAGCAATCTCGTCGATAAGCATTACTTCACCTTGTGGGTTGTAGCCAAACTCAAATTTAATGTCATAAAGGTCAAGACCTTTTTCTTTCAAGTCGTCAGCAACGATTTTAGTGATGTCCTGTGTCATCTTCTTCATATCATCGTATTGCTTCTCGGTCATAACACCAAGGTCAACAAGGCCATCCTTTGTAACGAGAGGGTCGCCCTTTTCGTCATTCTTGAATGTCATTTCAACATAAGCGGGAAGGTCAGCGCCTTCTTCTATATAATCGCTGTAGCGACGGAAGAAACTACCCACAGCTTTATAACGGCAAATAACCTCAAGACCTTTACCGAATACTTTTGCAGGAAGAACTTCCATTGTTGTGGTGTTAAGGTCAGCATTTACATAGTGAGTTTTAATGCCTGCTGCATTGATTTTCTCAAAGAAGTAAATTGACATACGAAGGTTAACATCGCCAACGCCGTCAATAGTAAGACCTACAGTATTCTCACCGGGGTCAAAAACACCGTCTTTGCCGGTGCAGTCGTCTTTGAATAAAAGCAGACAGTTGCCGTTTTCTAATTCGTAAACATTTTTTGTTTTACCTGTGTAAATAAGTTTCTTTTCCATTATTATGACTCCTTAAAATGAATTGTTTATTATTAAAGCTTAGAAGCTATATTAACATCTTTATCAAGCACAGCCTCGGCATCTGATTTGCGTTTTGCGTCAAGCTTGTCTGCCAAATCTTTATCTTCAATGCTGAGCATTTGAATACATAGTAAAGCTGCATTAGCGGCACCGTTTACAGCCACAGTAGCTACAGGTATTCCGGTAGGCATCTGAACGGTAGACAGCAAAGCATCTAATCCGCCAAGTCCACCTGAAACAATGGGTATACCTACAACTGGTACAGTAGTGTTAGCGGCAATAGCTCCTGCTAAGTGAGCCGCCATTCCTGCGGCACATATTATTGCACCGAAACCATTTGCTCTGGCGTTAAGGCTGAAATCTCTGGCTTCCACAGGTGTTCTGTGAGCAGAAAATATATGAACCTCATAGGGCACACCGAAAGCTTTAAGAGTGTCAACTGCTTTTGAAACAACAGGTAAATCACTGTCGCTTCCCATCACAATACCGATTTTTTTCATAATAAGTCTCCTTTAAACTAAAAAAGGGCACACTTAACTACCGTAAACGGTGCAAGTGAGCCCAGACGGTCGGCAAAAAAGTTCTTTGATTCATGTGGTGAGCTCCACTTATCCGTCAGTCACAAAGAACATTAAAATTACGAAAACTATTCTAACATAAATTAAGTCTTTTGTCAACGAATTTAGCATAATTCTATTATATAATCATATTAATCATTAATACTATTAAAAATTTGTTTAAAATGCAAAAAACGTCGATAAAAACTTCTTAAAATTGCTTTTGGAATTATTGACTTTTATAGACTTTGGTGTATAATTATAGGTAATATTTATTTTGGGAGGAAATGGTAATGAACATTAAACCATTAGCAGATAATGTTGTTTTAAAAGCTACCAAGGCTGAGGAAACAACCAAAAGCGGAATTGTGCTTACTTCTGCTGCTCAGGAAAAACCTCAAATTGCAGAGGTTGTAGCAGTAGGACCCGGCGGCTTGGTTGATGGTAAAGAGACTGTGATGACCGTAAAGGTAGGCGACAAGGTGGTTGCTGCTAAGTATTCGGGTACTGAACTTAAAATAGACGGCGAGGAATACACTATTATCCGTCAGTCTGATATTTTGGCTATTGTAGAGTAAGGAGACTGTGAATTATGGCTAAGAATATTATTTTTGGCGAGGAAGCTCGCAAAGCTTTGCAAAACGGTGTAGATAAGCTTGCAAATGCTGTTAAGGTTACATTAGGTCCTAAGGGTAGAAATGTTGTATTGGACAAAAAATTCGGCTCACCCCTTATTACTAATGACGGTGTGACTATTGCTAAGGAAATCGAACTTGAGGATGCATTTGAAAATATGGGCGCTCAGCTTGTAAAGGAAGTTTCTGTAAAGACTAACGATGCCGCAGGTGACGGTACTACTACAGCTACCGTTTTGGCTCAGGCACTCATAAACGAAGGTATGAAGAACGTCGCAGCGGGCGCTAACCCTATGGTTGTTAAGCGTGGTATAAAGCTTGCAGTTGATAAGGCTGTTGAAACTGTTGTATCTAATTCTAAAGCAGTTTCAGGCAAAGAAGATATAGCCCGTGTTGCTACTGTTTCTTCAGGTGATGAGACAATAGGAAATCTTATTGCTGATGCTATGAGCAAGGTTACCGCTGATGGTGTTATAACTGTTGAGGAGTCTAAAACTGCTGAAACCTATTCTGAGGTTGTTGAAGGTATGCAGTTTGATAGGGGATATATCACCCCTTATATGGCTACCGATACAGATAAAATGGAGGCTGTTCTCGATGATGCTTTCATTCTTATCACGGATAAAAAGATAACCAATATTCAAGAGATTTTACCCCTCTTAGAGCAGATTGTTCAAGCTGGTAAAAAACTTCTTATTATTGCTGAGGATATCGAGGGCGAGGCCTTATCAACTCTTATTGTTAATAAGTTAAGAGGAACATTTACTTGTGTTGCTGTTAAGGCTCCCGGCTTTGGTGACAGAAGAAAAGAAATGCTTCGAGATATTGCTATTCTTACAGGCGGTCAGGTTATTTCCGAAGAATTGGGACTTGAGCTTAAAGATACTAATATTGCACAGCTTGGTCGTGCACGTCAGGTTAAGGTTTCTAAAGAAAACACTATCATTGTTGACGGTGCCGGTGATTCATCTGCAATCAAGGATAGAATCGCTCAAGTTAAGAACGAAATAGTTGTTACTACATCTGATTTTGATAGAGAAAAACTTCAAGAAAGACTTGCTAAGCTTTCAGGCGGTGTTGCTGTAATTAAGGTTGGCGCTGCAACCGAAATTGAAATGAAAGAAAAGAAACTTCGTATTGAAGATGCTCTTTCTGCTACAAAGGCGGCAGTTGAAGAGGGTATTGTCGCAGGCGGTGGTGTAGCACTTGTTAATGCTATTCCGGCTGTCGAGGCTTTGCTCTCTACTGTTGAGGGAGACCAAAAGACAGGTGTTAATATTGTTCTTAAGGGCTTAGAGGCTCCTATCAGACAGATAGCTTTCAACTCCGGACTTGAGGGTTCTGTAATTATCGATAAAATAATTACTGCAGGTAAGCCAAATTACGGGTTTGACGCTGCTAAGGAAGTTTATACCGATATGCTCGAAGCTGGAATCGTTGACCCAACAAAGGTTACTCGTTCTGCTTTAGAAAATGCTGCGTCTGTTGCGGCAATGGTACTGACAACCGAAAGCTTGATAGCTGATAAACCTGAGGATAACGCAGCTGCAAATGCTGCAGCCGCAGCCGCTGCTGCCGCAGGTGGTATGTACTAAAATAAATTAAGGTCTGCATATTTTGCAGACCTTTTTTATATAGTGAAAATAAAAAACACACAAGCTGTAACTTGTGTGTTTTTTGTGTTGGCATCTACTTATTTTCCCGCCCAGCTTCCCCCCACGTATCTTCAGCGCAAGTGAGCTTAACTTCTGTGTTCGGGATGGGAACAGGTGGACCCTCACCGCAATCAACACCAACTAATTTTGTGTGTCACCTGTAGGCGACTTTGATATATTACCACAACAGAAAACGAATGTCAAGCATTTTTTTAAAAAATTTTTAAATATTTTTTCTACACGAAATACGCATATTATATATATTAAATATGAACGATTTGTAAAAGGTCAGAGAAAGTCAAAAATTTTTTTCAAAAACCCTTGACAAATGGGAAAAGTTTGTATAAAATATAAAAAGTCAGGAAAAGTCAAATGTGATTTGATTTTTTCGCTATAAATTCTCAACAGAGAATACGGAGGATTAAAAATGGCTGAAACTAACGATAAAAAGGTAGAAACTGCCGAAAACGTTAAGACTGTGGCTAAAGAGAAAAAGAAATCTAAAACTGCTATAGAGCTTGAAAATGTAAAACAAGAGCTTGAAGCTAAGAATGATTTATTATTAAGAACTGCAGCCGAGTTTGATAATTTCAAAAAACGTACCGAGCGTGAGCGTTTAACAGTTGCTGAATTTGCCAAAGCTAATATTATTAAGGAGCTTTTGCCGATACTTGACAATATTGACCGGGCTGAGATGTTAGACGATAAAACAGGCGAGGATTATATTAAAGGTATTGAAATGATAGTAAAGCAGTTCACAACATTAGGTGAGAAATTAGGGATTAGTGAGTTGGCAAAGGTGGGCGACATTTTTGACCCTAACTGTCATGAGGCTGTAATGCATATTGAGGACGAAGCTTTTGGTGAGAATGTTATTGCCGAGGTTTTGCAAAAGGGTTATAAGATAGGGGACACAGTAATCCGTCCCGCTATGGTTAAGGTAGCTAATTAATAAATTATATATATTTGGAGGAAAATAAAATGGGAAAAATTATTGGTATTGACTTAGGTACAACTAACTCTTGCGTAGCTGTTATGGAAGGCGGCGAGCCTGTAGTAATCGCTAACGCTGAGGGTGGCAGAACAACTGCTTCTGTTGTTGCTTTTTCAAAAACAGGAGAGAGAATGGTAGGTCAGGTTGCAAAGCGTCAGGCTATTACCAACCCTGACAGAACTATCAGCTCTATTAAGCGTGACATGGGTACATCTAATACCGTATCTATCGACGATAAGAAGTACACACCTCAAGAGATTTCTGCTATCATTTTGCAGAAGTTAAAGGCTGATGCCGAGGCATATCTCGGAACAACCGTTACAGAGGCTGTTATCACTGTTCCTGCTTACTTTACCGATGCACAGCGTCAGGCGACAAAGGATGCAGGTAAAATTGCAGGTCTTGAGGTTAAGAGAATTATAAATGAGCCTACTGCTGCTGCTTTGGCTTACAGCATTGATAAGGAAGATGACCAAAAGGTTATGGTATATGACCTTGGCGGTGGCACATTCGATGTATCTATTATCGAAATGGGCGACGGTGTTCAAGAGGTTTTAGCAACTGCAGGTAATAACCGTCTTGGCGGTGACGATTTTGATAAGAGAGTTATGGATTATATCGTTGCAACCTTTAAGGCTGAGCAGGGCATTGACCTCAGTGGTGACAAGATGGCTATGCAGCGTGTAAAAGAGGCTGCCGAAAAGGCTAAGATTGACCTTTCGGGTATGACTACAACCGATATTAACTTGCCATTTATTACTGCTGATGCTACCGGTCCTAAGCACTTTGAAACCACAAGTCGGAGGCCAAG
>JAZOQF010000184.1:0-3074 GCA_045655905.1 Acutalibacteraceae bacterium
GTTTCCAATGATATTTCGCTGCCAGAATCCTTATAATTACTATTATAGGCATTGCGATGAAAAGTGCAAGTATTTTATGACCATTTGTTCGAATTAAATAATAAATGATGCCTCCAATAATAGACGCCAACGCATAGACATGTTTCTTCAAAACATATGGCGTGCGATCGACCAAAATATCACGTATCATGCCGCCGCCAATGCCTGTAAGCACGCCCATAGAGATCGAAAATACTGCCATATCGCTGAAACCCGCCACACATGCCATTTCGATACCAATCACCGAAAAGGTTGCAAGACCCACCGCATCAAAAAAGTTATTGATGCCTTCGACACGCTTTTCTAAGGTTTCAAACTTATCGGTCTGGAGATAGGATACAATAAAAACAACGATCGAGGTGAGGGCGGCAAGCATTAACACAACACCGTTATAAAATATATTGGGAGGAACTTTGCCCAAAAATAAATCCCGTAATATTCCTCCGCCAACCGAGGTGATGCAACCGACCAGTACCACACCAAACAAATCCAAACTGCGTCTTACTGCAATCAATGCGCCTGAGATTGCAAAAGCAATGGTACCGATCAGTTCCATTATGAAAATCACTGTTGTTTCGTTCATATTTCTAATACGGCTTATAATCCCATTTCATTTTTTACTTCTTCAAAGCATTTAACGATATAGGCAATATCCTCTTCGCTTAAGGCCGCAGACATCTGAGTTCTTATTCTTGCCTTACCGCGAGGAACGACCGGATATGAAAATGCAACCACATAAACGCCTTTATCCATCATACGTTTAGCCATTTCTACCGCTTTATGCTCATCATAAAGCATAACCGGAATAATCGGGGTGCCACCATCAATGACGTCTAATCCGATTTCTTTGATCTTTTGAGCAAAAAACTTCGTATTGTTAAACAACTTTTCTCTGATAGAAGTATCGCTTTCTAACATTTCCAAAACCTTAATAGAACCTGCAGTAACGGCGGGTGCTAATGTGTTTGAGAAAAGGTACGGACGAGAGCGTTGACGTAATAGGTCAATGATTTCTTTTTTGCCCGAGGTGAAACCACCGGATGCGCCACCAAGAGCCTTACCGAATGTGCCGGTAATAATATCTACTCTACCGCGAACACCACAATGTTCCGGAGTGCCTCGGCCTGTATCACCCATAAAGCCAACGGCATGGCTGTCGTCTACCATAACGAGTGCATCGTATTCATCGGCAAGGTCGCAGATTGCTTTTAAATTTGCGACAATACCGTCCATTGAAAAGACACCGTCTGTTGCAATAAGTTTGATGCGGCAGTCTTTGGCTTCTTCAAGTTTTGCACGGAGATCTTCCATATTGTTGTTTTTATAACGGAATCTTTTTGCTTTGCAAAGACGAACACCGTCAATAATACTTGCATGGTTGAGTTCATCGCTAATTATAGCGTCTTCTTCGGTAAGCAGTGTTTCAAAAAGACCGCCGTTTGCATCAAAGCAAGAGGAATAAAGAATGGTATCTTCTGTTCCCAAAAAAGCGCTTAATTTATTTTCTAAATTCTTATGCAATTCTTGTGTTCCGCAGATAAATCTTACAGAGGAAAGACCGTACCCGTAACGATCATAACTCTCTTTTGCAGCGTTGATAACATCGGGATTATTACCAAGACCCAAATAGTTATTCGCGCACATATTAATAACTTGTTTACCATCCGAGAGCTTTACCTTTGCGCCCTGCGGTGTGGTTATAATCTTTTCATTTTTAGTAAGACCTTCTTTTTCGATGGTCTCACAAGTTTCTTTGAAATATTTAAGTGCAGTTTTCATATTGTCACTCCTTAATCTAATTTGGTCCAGTCAAGAATAACCTTGCCGCATTTACCACTGTTCATAGCTTCAAAACCTTTTTCATATTCGGTGATGTCTAATCTGTGGGTGATTATGTTTGAAATATCAAGACCGCCTTGAAGCATTGCCGACATTTTGTACCAGGTTTCATGCATTTGTCTGCCGTAGATACCCTTGATAATAAGACCGTTGAATATAATCTTTGACCAATCTATTTTGGTATCGCTCTTCAATAGACCAAGCAGAGCAATTCTACCGCCATGGATCATACAGTCGATCATAGAGTTAAAGGCAATTTCGCTGCCCGACATTTCAAGACCTACGTCAAAGCCCTCTTTCATACCGATTTCAGCCATAAAGGATTTCAAATCTGTTTTTGCTGTATTGACCGTATATTTAATACCAAGTTTTTTTGCAAGTTCCAAACGTTCGTCGTTAATATCCGTAATAACAACAAAACGTGCACCAACAAATTTGCATACAGCTGCCGCCATAATGCCGATCGGACCGGCACCGGTGATAAGCACATCTTCGCCTGTGAGGTCAAAAGATAATGCGGTATGTACTGCATTACCAAAGGGATCAAATATGGAGTACATCTCTTCGGGAATATCTTTTTCACATCTACGTACATTCTCTTGAGGAATAACCAAGTACTGTGCAAATGCACCATCACGGTTTACACCAACACCAACGGTATCCTTACACAAATGACCGTTGCCGGCAAGACAGTTACGACATTTGCCGCAAACAATATGTCCTTCACCCGATACTATATCGCCGATGCGCCAGTTTTTAACATTAGCACCAAGTTCGACAATTTCGCCAACATATTCGTGACCGATCACGCGCGGTGTCTCAATCGTTTTTTGAGACCATTCATCCCAATTATAAATGTGTAGATCGGTTCCGCAGATCGCAGTTTTATGTATTTTTATTTTTACATCATTATCCGATACCTGCGGTTCCGGAACATCCTCAAACCACAAACCTTTTTGCGGAAACTTTTTAACAAGTGCTTTCATCGTGTATACCCCTTTTGTATATTATTTTAATATATTGTATCATCTCAAGTTTGAAAAGGATAATATTTAAAAACTATTGATATCGTTCAAAAAGCAGTTTGATAAGCAAAGGCTTGACCGATTGGTCAAGCCTTTTTCTATTATTTATTTTCGTACAGTTTTGCAAGGCCGCCCTCGGAGGTCTCGCGGTAGAGGTGGGAAAGATCCTTT
>JAZOQF010000185.1:0-4108 GCA_045655905.1 Acutalibacteraceae bacterium
GTCTTTCTGCTCGTGCATACGACCGAATTTTAAAGGTTGCAAGAACTGTTGCAGATTTAGCAGAAAGTGACGTTATAGAAAAACAACATATTTACACCGCAATCTCTTTCAGAAGTCTCGATAGAAAATATTGGGGCGAATGACACAATAATGATTGTAGTTTGTCGAAACGCTGAAAAGCGCTTCGACAAGCCACTTTTTAAGTGGCTTTGGCAAAATTAAATTTTGTAATTTAATTTTGTACAACACTCATTGCAATGGATATGGACAAATTTCAAGAGAAATTTATGACAAAATCAAAGATTTTGTGTCGAAACATTTATGTTTCGACTAACAATAACCATTATAAGCGAGGAATTAAAATGATATACGAAAAAATTCATCTTAAAGACCATTTCCCATTTTTAGGACAAAACGATTGTGACCCAACAGTTGAAATTTATCTACCTTATAATATGACCGAAATGAATCGCCAAGACATAAAAAGACCTTGTATGGTTGTGTGTCCCGGCGGTGGTTATGGAATGTGCTCACAGCGTGAAAGTGAGCCTATTGCTTTGCATTTTTTACCCCAAGGATATAATGTTTTTGTTATTACATACTCTATCCGTCCGAACAGATTTCCCACCCAACTGCGTGAGGTTGCAGCTTTAATGGAACTGATTTACTCTAAAGCCGACGAATGGAATTGCGACACAAACCGAATTTTAATCAGCGGTTTCTCTGCAGGCGGTCATCTTGCTGCACATTACAGCACAATGTATGACTGCAAAGAAGTACGTGAAGTTTTCCCTGAGAGCAAACCTGTAAATGGCTCGGTGCTATGCTATCCCGTAATTACTGCCGACCCAAACCATTCACACAAAGGCAGTTTTATAAATTTGACAGGACGTGATACACCTACCGAGGAAGATATAAACTATTTTTCTTGCGACAGAAATGTCAAAGAAAACACACCTCCTGCATTTATTTGGCATACAGCCGCTGATAATGTTGTTCCCGTAACCAACAGCATTTTATATGCCACATCACTTAGTAAATTCAATATTCCTTTTGAATTACATATTTATCCTTACGGCGGCCACGGTATCTCAACAAGCGATGCTCAAACAATGAATAATACTGACGGCAATCCTGTATTATCATATAACAGCGAATGGCTTGACGACCTTAAAAAGTGGCTAAAACTAATGAACTTTACAGATAAGTAACAAAACAACCTCTGTTTCACAGAGGTTGTTTTTTATTTTATTGAATCTATAAATCGCAAGAAAGCATTTTTTCCTTGCGTGTCACATTTGAATACACCCGCATCCTTTAAAACCTCAAGGAAAACTGCACCGATTTCTTGTTTAATAATATCCGTTGCATTATCCTTATTAAGTTCGGGATGTTTTTCTAAAATCTCATTCGCCCATTTAGCGTGATGAGCTATCTCAGAAACTTCAGCAAGGTTTTGACCGCTTAGCAAAGTTTTTTCGAGGATTTTAATTTCACCAACTAATCTTGAAGGAAGTACAGCTAAACCCATAACCTCTATCAAACCAATATTTTCTTTTTTGATATGATGTAATTCGGGGTTTGGATGGAATAATCCAAGTGGTCTTTCCTTAGTTGTGATATTACTTCTAAGCACCAAATCACATTCGTATTCGCCGTTTTTCTTGCGAGCTATGGGTGTGATTGTATTATGTGGTACGCCGTCTGTTTCGGCCAAAATATTGACCGTCTCATCGCTATATTCTCTCCAACGCTCGAGAACAAGGTTACAACAATCAGCTAACAAATTTCTGTCCTTTGAACTCAGTCTTATTACCGACATAGGCCATTTAACAATACCTGCTTTGACATTAGTAAATTGCGGGATAGTAAATTCGGTTTCAATAGGGGCTTTTTCCATAGCAAAGGTGTATTTTCCGCCCTGAAAATGCTCATGTGTTAAAATCGAACCACCGACTATCGGCAAATCGGCATTTGAGCCAATAAAATAATGAGGTAAAAAATCTAAAATATCGAAAAGTTTTCCGAATATAGCGCCATCTATTTTCATTGGGATATGTTTATTGTTAAACACAATACAATGCTCGCTATAGTATCCGTAAGGAGAGTACTGCATTTGCCATCCCTCACCCCCAACCGTCATTGGTATGGGACGCAAGTTTTGTCTTGCAGGGTATGTAGCAGTTCCCGTAAATCCTGCATTTTCAGGACAAAGCTGACATTTAGGATATGAGGTATTTTTCTGTGTTTTTGCAGCAGCAATATCCCTTGGGTCTTTTTCTGGCTTTGAACAGTTAATTGTAATATCCAAAGCACCGTACTCGCAAGTATATTCCCATCTTAAATCCTTGGCAATCCTTCCGGCTCTTACATAATTTAAGTCTTGGCTGTTTTTGTAGTACCAATCTGTTGCTAATTCGGGACTTTCATTATAACGCTTTTCAAACTCGGTGATGATTTCTCTCGGCATAGGTGTGAGGTGCCCCATCAGCTTGGTATCAAACAAATCTCTCGAATTTGCCGTGTCAGAAATTACACCTTGTTCACAAGCAAAGTCGATTAACGGCTTTAAAATTTCATCAATAGAATCAGGTTTAACCGAAAAATCAGGTTCTTGCCATTCATCAATCTGAAGAGAATCTAAAATTAAATTTCTAACAACCAATTCGTCAACAGCGGCAATTAGTTGATGCTCGATTCCATAATCTATAAGATTTTGGATTGCTGTATAAATCATTTCCCCTGTTAATCCTTTCTTTTATAAAACCTCAATGCCACCAACAGGTCTGATTTTCATTTGATAACATGAATTTTCGCCAAAAACATTTTCCATTTTCGTCTTGTATTCATTAACCTTGCTGAGTGGCACAAATGCTTGTATTGTTCCTGCAAATCCACCACCGTGGACACGAACTGCTCCCTCACCGTTTAAAACGATTTTGCTCAAGGCTATTGCTAAGGGAATCGCCTGTTCGGTAGGAGTTTTCACAGAATATAAATTTTGTAACAATGAGGCAGATGATTCTCCCGACTCATTAACTAATTTAAGGAAAGCTTTAATGTCATTTCCCTTTAAGGCGTCAGCCTCTGCCTTAGCACGGCGTGTTTCGTTAAGAAAATGCATAGCTCTTAAAACCGCTCGATCCGAGCATTCTTTTCTTATATTAGCAATATTCGCATAAAACTCGGTATCCTCAACCTCGCTTAAAACCTCTTTACCGAAGTATGCTGCCACCTGTTTCATCTCGTCATGAATCGCATCGTAATCATCAGTCAGGTTTTGATGACTGCTCTTGGTATCAGTAATGCAAAGGGCGTAACCAACCTTTTCAAAATCATAATCAATCTTCTCGATTTTTGGATTTTGGCTGTCTGCAAAATCAATAGCTACCAAACCACCGAAAGAAGAAACTGATTGGTCAAGCAAACCACATTTTTTACCAAAAAACTTATTCTCGGCATACCAACCAATTTGTGCTATTTCAAAAGGTGTATATTTTCCTTCATTGTAATATTTATTTATTATGGTGCCAACAAGTGTTTCAAATGCTGCAGACGATGAAATTCCACCTCCACAAATAACATCGGAAACACTATACATATCAAATCCGCCAACCTTGACACCATTTTCATTAAACTTCGAAATAATGCCTCTGACGATTGCCTGTGTTCCATCATCTGTATTAGTGGGCACAAGATTATCAAGGTGAATTTCTGCAGGAGCATATCCCTCAGAAACAACCCTAGCAACTCCTTCATTGTGGAAAGATACGATCGCAACAGAGTCTAAATTCACAGCACCCGCTAAAATTCTTCCACGTTGATGGTCGGTATGATTTCCGCCAATTTCAGTTCTGCCTGACGCTGAATATATTTTTATTTCCTCTCGGCTTGGAAAATGCTCACCAAATGCCAGGGTAGCCTTTATGTAACGGTTTTGCTGATGCTCAACAACTAACTTGTTATCACCGTAAATTTCAGAAAACAATTTTACAATACGCTCGCTAAAAATTTCTTCCTTGCATTTATAAATATTCATAGTTTTCTCCTCATATTAGTTTTAACATACTAACCCAATTGTATTTTAACAAATCACACCATTTCTTTC
>JAZOQF010000186.1:0-9058 GCA_045655905.1 Acutalibacteraceae bacterium
ATTAGTTCCGATGCACATTCAGCTGACTGTCTTGATTATGCTTTTGGCGATACGATTGATTTATTGAAGGATATTGGTTTCAAACACACCTACGTACTTAAAGGCAACAATTTTGTAAAACAGGAGATATAATGATTAACAGAGTTCTAGAAATTTTTAAAGAGATTACGGCAATACCACGTGGTTCAAAAAATATGGTAGCTATTGCGGATTATTGTGTAAATTTTGCTCAAAAGAACAATTTAAAATTTCAGAGAGACAAAGCAAATAATGTTGTAATTTTCAAAAATGCAACCTTAGATAAAAAAGAAAGTAAGCCAATTATTTTGCAAGCGCATCTCGATATGGTTTGTCAGGTTTCAGCTGACAGTAAACATGACTTTTTAATAGAAGGTCCTGATATTTATATTGACGGTGATTATATAAAAGCAAAAAACACAACCCTTGGTGCTGATAACGGCATAGGCGTTGCTATGATTTTGGCTATTTTAGAAAGCAATATTATTTCGCATCCACCGATTGAGGCGGTTTTAACAACAGACGAGGAAATCGGAATGATTGGTGCTACAGCTCTTGACATGTCAGTTCTCAAATCTAAAAGAATGATAAATCTCGATAGCGAGGAAGATGATACTGTAACAGTTTCTTGTGCAGGTGGTAGTAATTTTAAGATTAGCCTTCCAATTGTAAAAGAAATATATTCAGGCACTAAAATCACAATTAGACTTTTTGGTTTAAAAGGTGGTCACAGCGGTGTTGATATTGATAAAGGCAGAGTAAATGCCAATGTACTTTCCGGTAAACTTTTGAATCATTTATGTACTGATGACTTTAGGATTTTAGAAATCAACGGCGGCGACAAATGTAATGCAATAACAACTTACTGTACAATTACAATTGTCACAAAGTCGCAAGACCTAATTTCAAAAGCAGAAGCTTATCTTAAAATCATTAAAGATAAGCTTTCTGACAGAGAGCCTGATTTTGATTTTCGAATTTCTGCGCAAAGTACTGCCGATTTAGCATTTTCAAACGCACTTACAGAAAAAGTCATCTATCTTTTACTAAATGCGCCGAACGGCGTGGTCGAAATGAGTGCCGAAATTAACGGACTTGTTGAAACGTCTTTAAACCTTGGTGTTTTATCAACTAATGACGATGACATTATTTTTGAATTCGCTCTTAGAAGCAATAAATCATCGGGACTCGACTTGCTTGAAGAAAAGCTTGCGTCTTTGGTAAACTCGATTTCGGCATCTTATCAAACAGATGGACACTATCCACCTTGGGAATACAAATCAGATTCTAAACTGCAAGAAATATATGCAGAGTGTTTTACTGAGCATTACGGCTTCCTGCCAAAAATCGAAGCTATACATGCAGGTTTGGAATGTGCCGTATTTGATTCTCAAATTGAAGGACTTAATGCTATTGCGGTAGGACCGCAAATGTATGATGTTCATACCGTTAATGAAAGGTTAAGTATTTCTTCAACAAATAAGTTTTTTAAGCTCTTATTAAAGGTTTTAGGAAGACTTTAACAGACTAAATTTTTTCTTGCTTTTATATGCTATTTATGATAAAATAGTTAGGTATTTTTTTAAAACTATATGGATTGGAGTCATTATGGAAAACAAAAACGAATTTAAACCTTATATTCCTGCTGAAAAGGTCACACCTGAACTTACTGTCACTTCGATAGTAATGGGTGTTATTTTAGCGGTAGTATTTGGCGCTGCTAACGCTTATCTCGGTTTGCGCGTTGGCATGACAGTTTCTGCTTCTATACCCGCTGCAGTTATTGCTATGGGTGTTATTCGCATTCTCTTGCGCAGAAACTCGATTTTAGAAAGCAATATGGTTCAAACTATTGGTTCTGCAGGCGAATCATTAGCTGCAGGTGCAATTTTCACTTTGCCAACATTATTTATATGGGCTAGCGAAGGTAAAACAGACAATCCAAGTCTTTTGGAAATCACTCTTATTGCTTTAATCGGCGGTCTTTTGGGTGTATTCTTTATGATACCTTTAAGAAACGCTTTAATTGTTAAAGAACACAATGTTCTGCCTTATCCTGAGGGAACTGCATGTGCTGAAGTTCTATTAGCCGGTGAAGAGGGTGGTGCTAATGCATCAACCGTTTTCGCAGGTATGGGATTTGCGGCATTGTTTAAGTTTTTAATCGATGGTTTAAAGGTTGTTTCAGGTGAAATTTCCGGAAGAGTTAAAGGTTTTGCGGGCGAAATTGGAACACAGATTTATCCTGCCGTTATGAGTGTTGGATATATCTGTGGCGCAAGAATCTCGTCATTTATGTTTGCCGGCGGTGTTTTAGCTTGGCTGGTTATTATTCCTTTGATTGTTCTTTTTGGAGAAAATAGTGTTTTATATCCAAGTGTTGATGCTACTATTGGTGAAATTTATGCTCAAAGCGGTGCCGGTGGAATTTGGGGCAACTATATTCGTTATATAGGTGCCGGTGCACTTGCTGCAGGTGGTATTATAAGCCTTATTAAATCCTTACCTTTAATTGTTAAAACCTTTAGTGGTGCTATGAAGAGCATTGGTGGCGCTAAAGCCGGCGCACTTCGCACCGATAAAGATATTAATATAAAGGTAGTTTTAATTGTAATTGCTGCTTTAGCTTTATTGATTTGGCTCGTTCCAGCAATTCCTGTAAATCCAATTGGTGCTGTTTTGATTGTTATTTTTGGTTTCTTCTTTGCTACCGTTTCTTCAAGAATGGTTGGTTTGGTAGGTAGTAGTAACAATCCGGTTTCAGGTATGGCAATAGCCACACTTTTAATCTCAACCTTGATTTTAAAATTCACAGGTATGACAGGTATCACTGGAATGTGCAGTGCAATTGCAATCGGTTCCGTGATTTGTATTGTTTCAGCTATTGCGGGTGACACATCACAAGACCTTAAAACAGGCTTCCTTTTAGGTGCTACGCCTAAAAAACAACAAATAGGTGAATGCTTCGGTGTAGTGGCATCTGCCTTGGCAATAGGCGGCACTCTTTACTTATTAAATAGTGCTTGGGGCTTTGGTTCCGATGAACTAGCCGCTCCTCAGGCTACTCTTATGAAATTGATTACCGAGGGTGTTATGGGCGGAGACCTCCCTTGGCCTTTAGTGTTCACAGGTGTGTTTATTGCAGTTGTTGTTGAACTTATCGGTATTCCTGTTTTACCATTTGCAATCGGTGTATATCTACCTGTTCAATTAAACGCTTGCATTATGGTTGGTGGTATCGTCAGACTTTTCTTCGATAAGATGAAGAAAGAAAAGGCTGAAAAAGATAGAATCGTTAATGACGGTATTTTATTCTGTTCCGGTATGATTGCAGGCGAAGGTTTAGTTGGTATAGCTCTCGCGCTTTTGGCTGTATTCGGCTTAGGCGAAATCATCGACCTTTCCAAATTCATTCCAACAACCGCTTCAAATATCGGTGGTTTGGTATTGTTTGCAATTATCATTCTAACACTTATGAAATTTACTATTTGGAAAAAAAGAGCTAAATAATGGCACAGAAGAACGTTAATTATCTCACCTTAGTTCCGCAAATCTTTTCGGGACTAAGGTGGACAAATGATGAAAATAATATCGTAACTTTAGAAATTGATAACAAAGGTATCTTCAACAAAATTGCGCAGTTGATTTTTAAAAAACCGAAAATCAGTTATATTCATTTAGATGAACTTGGTAGTTTTGTTTGGCTACAAATTGACGGGACGAGAAATGTCGATGATATTTCTGTTTTAGTCAAGGAGCGTTTTGGTGACGCCGCTGAACCGTTGTATCAAAAACTTGTCAAATACTTTGAAATTTTAAAAAGTTACAATTTTATTATTTTAAAATAAACTTTAAGGGGTATAGGAAATGGAAATTTTAGCTTTTGCGCTTTATTTCATCGCAATGCTTGGCATCGGCTTGTTTTTCTTCTTTAAGTCGAAAGCCTCGCTAAACAGCGAAAAAGAATACTTTTTAGGCAATCGTTCAATGGGACCTTGGGTTACCGCTATGAGCGCACAAGCCTCTGATATGTCAGGTTGGCTTTTGATGGGTTTCCCCGGAAGCGTATTGGCTTTCGGAATGGGAAAGGTCTGGATTGGTATTGGTTTAGGTCTTGGAACCGCGCTTAACTGGATAATCGTTGCAAAACGTTTGCGCAGATTTTCCCGTGCGGCTAACGATTCTATAACTTTGCCACAATACTTAACCAATCGCTTTGCTTCGCAAAGTCCTGTACTTAAAATTGTTTGTGCTGTTATTTTTTTAATCAGCTTTACAGTTTATGTTTCTTCTTCATTTGTCGCAGGCAAAAATGTAATGTGTGCAATCATTCCTTATTTTCAAGGTAAGGAAATGCTTGCGATGGCAATCTTTGCTGTAATCATTTTGATTTACACTTTCTTAGGTGGTTTCAGAGCAGTTTGTTGGACCGACTTTTTCCAAGGACTACTAATGCTTATCGCACTTCTCGCTGTGCCGATTATTATGTCCACAGGCAATTTTGATGCATCTTATGCAGGAGCTTTCAAAGATGGTGTTGCTCCCTTCGGTACAAATCCGTTCGCAGCAGATTGGCGTGAAATTGTGACCGGTCTTTCTTGGGGTCTTGGATATTTTGGAATGCCACATATCATTGTTCGTTTTATGTCCATTAAAAAGCCTTCTATGATTAAGAAGTCTGCCTTGGTTGCTATTGTTTGGGTTATCATTACTTTAAGTGCAGCAATTGCTATTGCTGTTTTAGGAAGAACATTCCTCTTATCAAACGGCGACTCTTTAGCTGCTACTCTAATTCCTGAAAATGCTCAAAATATATTTATAACTGTTGTTCAGGATATGTTCCCTGGATTAATTGCAGGATTCTTACTTGCCGCAATTGTTGCTGCAGCAATGTCTACTGCTGATTCACAGTTACTTGTTGCTTCATCGTCATTTACAAGTGACATCTACAAACCACTTCTCAGAAAAGACA
Source organism: Acutalibacteraceae bacterium (assembly GCA_045655905.1). Classification (GTDB taxonomy): domain Bacteria; phylum Bacillota; class Clostridia; order Oscillospirales; family Acutalibacteraceae; genus UBA737. Next base: position 4,991 of record JAZOQF010000186.1, read on the forward strand.
AAGCTAACGAAAAAGAAGTGTTATGGGTTGGAAGAATTGTTGTTTTGATTTTATCAGGCGTTGCTTTCTTAATTGCAGCATCAGGTATTAGTAATGCAAATAGCTGGGCTAACAGTATTATGAGCATGGTAGAGAACGCTTGGGGACTCTTCGGTGCATCGTTTGGACCTGTTGTAATTCTTTCCTTGTTCTGGAAGAGATTTAACTATCCTGGTGCTTGTGCCGGCATTATCGCAGGTGCTGTTGTTGATATCGCTTGGTTATTGTTGTTTACCAATACAATTATGCCTGCTGCTGTTGTTAATACAGGTATTTACGAAATTCTACCAGGATTTATTGTTAATACCGTTGTCGCTATCATAGTATCACTAATCACCAAAGCTCCATCTAAGGAAGTTGAAGCTATTTACATAAGTGCTACTGATAATTCAATTGATGACTAATTAATATGTAAATCACCTAACTATTTAAAGTTAGGTGATTTTTTTAATCGGATACTACACTGTTATTTCTGAAAAGTAGGGAAATGCACCAAATACCAGCAAGTGCGATTACTGTGTAAATGATTCGGCTGATAATTGCTGTGGGACCGCCGAATGCCCATGCAACGAGATCAAATTCGAACAAACCAACAAGACCCCAGTTAATGCAACCGATGATGCTTAAGATTAAACAAATTCTATCAAACATATTTTCTCACTCCTTTGAGTTTAAAAGTACGTTTATATTATGTTTAAATTTTGAATATTTATACTATTCAACAAAAAAATAACACCCGACCGGGTGTTATTTTTTTAATCAAAGCTCACAACTGAACTCATATCGTACATTCCGGCAGGCCTGCCACTAATGAATTTAGCAGCTTTAACTGCACCGACTGCAAAAACTTCTTTTGATTGAGCAGAATGCGAAATTGTAATAGTTTCATCGTGTCCTGCGAAAATCACATCGTGTTCACCGACAATTGTGCCACCACGAACAGAATGAATTCCAATCTCTTTATTTGAGCGTTTTTGGCGTTTTGAATGACGATCATATTCATAGACCTTATTGTTATCAAAACACTCATTTATAGCATTTGCGAGCATAATAGCTGTGCCTGAAGGAGCGTCTATCTTTTGATTGTGATGTTTTTCAACAATTTCAATATCAAAATCATTTCCTAAAATGTTAGCAGCTTTTTTAGCAAGACTGCAAATAAGATTAACACCCAAAGACATATTAAACGAAAAGAAAATGGGGACAATCTTTGAAGCGGTTTTAATTAGCTCGATTTGGTCATCGGAATAACCTGTTGTAGCTAAAACGACAGCAGCATTATTTGACTTTGCATAGTCCAAAACACTGTCAAGTAGCTGAGGATGGGAAAAATCAATTATAACATCAGCTTTAGCGGTCACAGAAGCAAAATTGGGGAAGATAGGGAATGACTGACCGATGTTAACCTTATCAACACCTGCAACTATTTGAATGTCACTATCATTATTGCAAGCATCAGCCACAAATCCGCCCATTTTTCCGGATGCACCGCTGATTATAACCTTAATCATTGTTACACTTCCTTTTTAAAAGTAAGAAGAGATATTAGTCCATATATCCTTTTGCGCAAAGCAGTTCTGCTAAGAGTACAGCACCACCGGCGGCGCCTCTAAGTGTATTATGTGAAACGCAAACGAATTTATAGTCGTATTGAGTATCTTCTCTTAATCTGCCAACAGATACGGCCATACCGTTTTCGAGATTTCTGACAAGCTTTGTTTGAGGCATATCATCCTCTGTATAGTAATTTAAGAACTGCTTTGGAGCGTTGGGAAGCTCAAGAGCCTGTGGCTCGCCTGCAAAGTTCTTCCAAATATCAAGAATTTCATCTTTAGAAGGCTTGTTTTTGAATGAAACATAAACTGCAGCAAGGTGACCGTCGGAAACGGGAACACGAATGCACTGAGCAGTAAATTTAGGTGCGTCAGCAAGTTTAATTTCGCCATCTTCAACTTTACCCCAAATTTTAAGTGGCTCTTTTTCGCTCTTTTCTTCTTCACCGCCGATATAGGGGATAACATTATCAACTATTTCCGGCCAACGCTCAAAAGTCTTTCCTGCGCCTGAAATTGCCTGATATGTACATACTAAAACCTTATCAATGCCGAATTTTTCATCAAGAGGATAGAGGGCAGGTACATAGGACTGCAAAGAGCAGTTTGATTTAACTGCAATAAAGCCTTTCTTAGTGCCCAAACGCTCTCTTTGTGCATTGATAACATCAGCATGTTGAGGGTTAATCTCAGGAATAATCATAGGAACGTCTGCGGTAAATCTGTGTGCTGAGTTGTTAGAAATTACGGGGCATTCCTTTTTAGCATATTTTTCTTCTAATGCCTTGATTTCATCCTTTTTCATATTAACAGCGCAGAATACAAAATCAACCTTAGAAACGATTTCATCAATATCCTTCTGGGCATCGTAAACCATCATATCTTTAAGATTAGCGGGAATTTCATCAGTCATTGCCCAACGAGAGCCAACAGCATCAACATAAGTTTTTCCTGCTGAAGACGAACTTGCGGCTAAAGCTGTAACATTAAACCAAGGGTGATTAGCTAATAACAAAGAAAATCTTTGGCCAACCATTCCTGTAGCACCGATAATTCCTACATTGTACTTTTTCATTAAAAATCATCCTTTCAAGGTAAGGGGATAAGAAATTTAACTTGATTTTTACTTTAAGTTAAATATAATATAATATGATACCATTTGACATAAAGTTTGTCAAATAATTTTATGTAGAAAAATACCGTAAAATACCGAAAGATATTGGTGAAAATGAGAACAAGTGACTTTTTTTACGACCTTCCTGAAGAACTGATAGCGCAAACGCCGCTTGAAAAAAGAGATAATTCGAGATTATTGGCGCTCGGTCGAAGCTCAGGTGAAATTGAACATAAAAATTTCTTCGATATTAAAAATTATCTTAAAACTGGAGACTGCCTTGTTTTGAATAATACAAGGGTATTACCTGCAAGGATTTTTGGCGTCCGTGAGGACACAGGCTCGGTTGTTGAATTTTTACTTTTAAAACAAAAGGATAAGGATGTTTGGGAATGTCTTGCAGGACCCGGCAAAAAGGCTAAAATTGGCAAGATTTTCAAGTTTTCCGACAACCTTTCTTGCGAAGTAATTGATATAACTGAAGAAGGCAACCGTATTGTAAAATTTATTTATAATGGTGAATTTTTTGCAACACTCAGCGAAATAGGTCAAATGCCATTACCGCCTTATATTAAAGAGAAATTACAGGACAAAGAACGATACCAAACAGTTTATTCTAAAAATTTAGGTTCTGCTGCAGCACCTACTGCAGGTTTGCACTTTACCAATGAACTCTTGGAAGAGTTAAAGGAAATGGGTGTAAAAATCGCATTTGTCACTCTGCATGTTGGTTTGGGTACTTTCAGACCTGTCAAGGTGGATGATGTAAGTAACCACAAAATGCATACTGAAGAATATTTTGTTTCTGCCGAAGCGGCTGATATTATAAATGAAACCAAAAATAATGGCGGGCGTGTTATATGTGTTGGTACTACGGCTTGTCGTACACTTGAAAGCGTTGCTAAGAAATACGGTGAAATTAAAGAATGTTCGGGAGATACTGACATTTTCATATATCCCGGATTTGAATTTAAGGCAATGGATGGTTTAATTACTAATTTTCATTTGCCCGAAAGTACGCTTATTATGTTAGTTTCGGCCTTTGCAGGATTTGATAACGTAATGAATGCGTATAAAACCGCTGTTAATGAAAAATATCGTTTCTTTAGCTTTGGCGACGCAATGATAATTATTTAAGGAGTTAAAATGTACAAGCTTTTAAAACAAGAGGGAAATGCAAGAAGGGGAGAGTTTGTAACCAACCGTGGTACTGTGCAAACCCCTGCATTTATGAACGTAGCTACTGCCGCCGCAATCAAGGGTGGCCTATCGGCAGATGATTTAAAAACAGTTAACTGTCAGGTAATGCTTTCGAATACCTACCATTTGCATTTAAGACCGTCAGATACGGTTGTTAAAGAA
>JAZOQF010000187.1:0-1668 GCA_045655905.1 Acutalibacteraceae bacterium
GCAGAAGAAAGTTGCGTTCTTGTTAAAAACAATGGCGCATTACCTCTTAGCAAGGAAGAAAAAATCGCTCTTATCGGTCCTTTTGCCGACTGTGGTGAAATTTTGGGCCACTGGCGTGCTACAGGTCAGCCGGAAGATACCATTACAATTTATAAAGGTGTTTGCAAACATACATATAAACGAAACGTATACCTTGACAACGCTTGCAGTTTCCTTATTGAAGATACTGACGAAAGCGGATTCAAGACCGCCAAGGCTAAAATGAGACGTGCCGACAAAATCGTGCTTTGTATCGGTGAACATCAAATGTACTCAGGTGAAGGCAGAAGCAAAGGTAAAATCATTTTGCCGAAAAACCATATTCGCTTAGCCGAGGAAGCAAAGAAAACAGGAAAACCTGTTATTGCTGTTGTGTTTACAGGTCGACCATTAGAGCTCGAAGAACTTTCAAATTTATGTGACAGTGTACTTATCGTATGGCAACCAGGTACCGAGGGTGGAAATGCAATCGCCAATCTGCTTTACGGAAAAGTAAATCCAAGCGGTAAACTTTCAATGAGTTTCCCCTACTCTGTTTCGCAGTTGCCGTTATACTATAACCACCTCTCAACAGGAAGACCTAAAAACGAAGGCGACCTTTTACCCGAACATCCAAAGAAAATGCCATTTACAAGTATGTATATGGACACTAAAAACGGTCCTCTTTATCCATTCGGTTTTGGTCTTTCCTATAGTGAGTTTGAATATTCTAATTTAAAATTAGATAAAACCGAAATTACAAAAGACGACACCATAACCGTTAGTGTTGATGTGACAAACAAAGGACAGTTTGACGGTAAAGAAACAGTACAGCTTTACATTAAAGACAAATTCGCATCGGTTGCACGACCTGTAAAGGAACTGAAAGGATTTAAGAAGATTACCCTTTCTGCAGGAGAAACCAAAACTGTTACATTCACCATAACAGAAGAAATGCTCAGGTTCTACAATCAAAAAATGGAATTTACAAGTGAAGCCGGAGAATTCGAAATTATGGTTGGGAAAAGCAGTGAAGACCTATTAAAAACAAGTTTTATACTTAAATAGCAAAAAATGACCGATTATTCGGTCATTTTTTTATTTTTTCATAAAATCAATTGCAAATTGTATATTTTCTTCTAACTTAGCTTCCGCATCGTTGTATTTGGATGCTAGTTTTTTAAAGAGTTCAACATATTTACCTGTTCGTTCACTGTCGAGATATTCCTTAATTTTAATGCGGCGTTCTTCTTTTGACATTTTAAATCCTTTTAGGGAAAATGCGACGCCTATAATCAGGTGCACTGTGGCATACACAGAACGAATTTGACCAACCACCTCGTGCCAATTTTTTATGTCGTCAGGTAAAGGTTTTTCTTCACCGATATCAAAGCCTTGAAAGGCTAAAAAGCACTTTGCTAAATGATATTGACCGCGAGGCGTCGGATGTATAAAATCAGGAGAAAAAATGTCCTCGGTTTGCAGCGCTTCGGTCATATATGAATGATAATCACAAACAGGATATCCGTTTTCTTTTGCAAAATTTTTGACATACTCAGCATAACCTAGCATAAGTGCACTACCACCATGCAATGGTTCGTTGTCACTTTTTATATATTCAGCGTAAGGAGTAGGAGTGCACAAAGTGAT
>JAZOQF010000188.1:0-7936 GCA_045655905.1 Acutalibacteraceae bacterium
GACCGAGGATTATAAGATAGATTGGAATTATGGTTACAAGTGGGTTTTAGGTATTACAATTGCCGTAAGCGTTGTTATAGGCTTTTTCCCGCAAAAGAATTCTGACGGAACCTACACCTTTGGACTTTATACCCAAAGTGAAGACAATGTATATGCTTGGCGTTTCCTAATTGCTTGTATGATAGCGATTATGTCATTGGTGATTTTAGGGTTCCTTTTGAAGGTCAGAAAGAACAATTTAAAAACCTTTTACAAGGTATCGCTTGCTTGTGTTTGTATTATTTCTATAATTTACGGAAACGTATTTATAATAACGGGCAGAGCACATTCCTATGACAGAAAAAAAGTTATGATAGACAGTCTTATCGAGGGTGAAGTTGACCTTGGTGACCAAACACAGTTTAGAGTAGACGTTTATGATGGTGTAGATAATACTTCAATGTATTTAGGGCTTCCGGGAATCAATGCTTTCCATTCGGTAGTGCCTGCGTCGGTTTTTGAGTTTTATTCCTATGTTGGTGTGGAACGAAGTGTAGGAAGTCGCCCGGAAATCGAGCAGGAGGCTTTAAGACCGCTGTTGTCGGTTAAATATTTGCTCAACCGCATTGACGGTGATGATTTTGTAGATGCAGATACCCACGAAACCAAAATGTCAGGATATGAATATGTTAAAACCGAAAGCGGATATTATATATATGAAAACGAGAATTATATTCCGTATGGTTTTTCCTATGATTATTATATGAGTGAGGATTACTGCGAAGATTACACCGAGAAAGATCGAGCAAAACTTATGCTAAAAGCGATGCTTCTTACCGATGAACAGATAGAAAAATACGGTTATATGTTCGAAAACATTGAAGACTATATGGGATACGGACAAATCGACGGTGAAGATTATATAGCAGAAAACAGTTTTGAAAGGGCAAAAACCGCGGCATATAAATTCAAGACTGATAACAAAGGTTTTTCGGCAGCAGTGACTCGCAAAAAGGATAGTTTGGTATTCTTTTCTGTGCCGTATGATGATGGTTGGAGTGCAACCGTAAACGGTTTGCCTGTTACCATAGAAAAGGTTAACAAAGGTTTTATGGCAGTAAAGGTGGGAGCGGGCGACAGCGTTATTCGCTTTGACTATGAAACTCCCGGACTTTTAACCGGTATTAAGATAACGGCAACTTCTGCTTTAATACTTTTACTTTACATTATAATCTATTCCCTGTATTCACGTTTCAGGAGAGAAAGTGTAGATTATCCCGAGGGCAAGGAACTCATAAATCTTTGGATAAAACAAGAAAACTATGAGCCTGAGATAATCGGAACTGTTGAAGAATCGAAACGCAGCATTTTAGATGATGATACGGAATTTGTTATTCCGGACATTAGTGAAAATCTAAAAGGCGGATTCACAATAAATACCGATATAGATGAATAACAAAAAACCTCGACAAAATTTTGTCGAGGTTTTAATTTTAACTTTAATTAAGCCTTGCCTACAGAACCAAAAAGTTCCATTTTTTCTTTAACTGTTTCTTTGATAGCGGTACAACCGTCTGCCAAAAGCTTTCTTGGGTCAAAGCCCTTGCCTTGTAAATCTTTGCCTTCTTCAATGTATTTACGAGTAGCAGCAGCAAACGCCAACTGACACTCGGTGTTGACATTGATTTTTGAAACGCCTAAGGAAATTGCTTTTTTAATCATATCCTCAGGGATACCTGTACCACCGTGAAGAACTAAAGGCATATCTCCTGTGAGTTTTTGGATATCATCAAGAGTATCGAAACTAAGTCCTGCCCAATTTTCAGGATATTTTCCGTGAATGTTGCCAATACCGGCTGCTAACATTGTAACACCGAGGTCGGCAATCATTTTACATTCTTCGGGGTTAGCAACCTCACCGCCGCCAACAACACCATCTTCCTCGCCGCCGATAGCTCCAACCTCGGCCTCTAAGGAAAGACCTTTTTGATTACAAATCTCAACCAATTCTTTGGTCTTTTCAATGTTTTCTTCAATGGGGTAGTGAGAACCGTCAAACATAATAGATGAGAAACCGGCTTCGATGCAAGCTTTTGCACCCTCATAACTACCATGGTCAAGGTGTAATGCAACGGGAACTGTGATTCCAAGCTCGTTAATCATACCATTAACCATACCGACAACTGTGGTGTAGCCACACATATATTTACCTGCACCCTCAGACACACCTAAGATAACGGGTGATTTTAATTCCTCGGCAGTCTGAAGAATTGTTTTGGTCCATTCAAGATTGTTAATGTTGAACTGGCCTACTGCATACTTACCTGCTTTAGCTTTGGTGAGCATTTCTTTTGCGGAAACTAACATTATTATTCCTCCAATATTGTTTTACAATAATATTGTAGCTCATTTTACAGTTAAAATCAAGCGTCAAATCAAAATAATTTCAATGATAAAAACTGCCACACATGATACCACAGCAACCCCGAAAAGACTAACACCGAAATAAGCTAAAGCAATTCCTGCAATCAAGGCCGCAATACCGGAATAGATACTGTTTGTAGCGTGAAGTATGGCAGGGAACGTCATAACAGCTAATGTAACATAAGGCACATAAAAAAGGAATGAGCGAAGTGTTTTGTTTTCAATCTTTTTTCGAATGAGTGTTAACGGCAAAACTCTGATTAAATATGTAACAGCAGCCATGATAGCTATATAAATATATGTGTTATTCATCTTCGTCCTCCTTTACAGGGAAGAGTATTGCAGCAACAAGCGAAATCACAACAGTTAAAATAATTACTCTGAGCCCCGATGGAATAAATTCAATGTACTGGAAAGCAAAACTAAGTATAAAGGAGATAATAACCACACCTGCGATTACCTTGTTTTGTTTGGCAGGGGGTATAATAATAGCTAAAAACATGCCGTATAGTCCTACACTTAATGCACTGACAAGTCGGTTTGGTAGTGCGTTACCCATTATGACACCTAACAATGTGCCAAGTGCCCAACCCGGGATAGAAACTGTCATAGCACCATAGTTGTAGAACGGGTTAAGGTATCCTTTTTGCGCTATTGAAATACCGAAAATCTCGTCCGTAACATCGAAAGCTACAATACTTCGGTGCAAAAGTGGGGTAGAGGGTGCGAATTTCTGACTTAGCGCACAGGACATTAAAAGATACCTTGCGTTCACGACCAACTGCATTAAAGCCATCTGCCAGTATGGAGCATTTGAGCCGATAAGTTCAAACCCTGCAAAACCGCCTGCCGAAGCGTTGGTTAAAAATGCAGTCAGCATCGCTTCAAATGGCAAAAGCCCGTTTTTTTGCGCCATTATTCCAAGGGTGAATGACACTGCAAAATATCCAAGGCATATGGGAATTCCGTCACGAATTCCTTTTTTGTAAAAATTTAGATTATCTTTCATTTTGTTAATCCTTTTTTGCTACAATATTGTTAATCCAAAATCCCTTTTTAATAAGTGTACCGGAAATTATGGATTTAATGATTTCTATACTGCAAACCGTAAAGTAAAACGGTACTATGTCGAGGGTTGTGTAGTGTGCGATTATATATGCTGTGGTACAACTTACAAGCCATATAAAGCCACTGTCAAAAATCATGGTTATAATTGTTTTACCACCTGAACGCATTGCAAAATAACAGCCGTGACAAAATGCATTAACAGGCATAAGCAGAGCAACTATACGCAAAAGCTTAGTGGCGAGTTCGCGAACGGTCTTAGTTGTGTTGTAAACCATGGGAATAACCGAGGAAACGGCAAAAAGCACCAACCCTAAGATGAGGCAAGATATAATTGAAAGGAATAGTAAACGCCAAACTGTGGTTTTTGCTTTTTCGAGTTTTCCGGCACCCAAATCTTGACCGCACAGTATGGCAATTGCGGCGCCTATCGAAAAATAAACAACATTAAACATATTTCCTACAGTTGCGGCAATGTTAGTAGAGGCTACAACTTCAATTCCTCTGACAGAGTAACATTGCATAAGAAACGCCATACCGAATGACCATAAAAATTCGTTTACAAGCAAAGGTACACCTTTCTTTAATATGTCGCAACATAAAGAAAGCGGCACTTTAAAGCTTTTGTATATGTTTTCAATAAATGTGTACTTAGAATTATTCTTATGAACACATATTAAAATTATAATCATTTCGGCGAATCGTGAAATCGAGGTTGCAATAGCGGCTCCCACAACGCCTAAAGGTGCAAAAGGTAAGAAAGCAAGACCTTTATTGCCGAAAATCAAAATGTAGTTTAATATAATGTTTATTCCAATGGCCCATACGCTTGCTGTCATTGGAAGTTTGGTTTCGCCTATTTCTCTTAAAGTGCTTCCGTAGATTTGAGAAACAGCAAAGGGGATTAGCCCGAATAACATTATATAAAGATAATCAAGTCCAAACCCGAGTGTCTTTGCAGCTTCGGTGGGGGAAGTGTTTTCTGAAATATATATACCAATTAAGGCTTTTGGGATAATGGTGAAAACCGCAATTGCTATGATGCAAACACTAAGGGCAATATAAATTTTCATTCTAAAGGAATGTTTTATTCCCTCGGTGTCTTTAGCGCCTGCAAATTGGGATGTGAAAATTCCTGCTCCCGAAAGTCCACCGAAAATACAAAGATTAAACACAAAAAGCAGTTGGTTAACGATGGCCACCGCCGACATTTCGAGTGTGCCAACGCTTCCCACCATTATGTTATCAACAAGGTTAACAACGTGTGTAACAGTATTTTGAATGATTATGGGGATTAAAATGATGATAACTTTTTTATAAAAGTTTTTATCACCGATTAAATTGTGCCTCAACTTTTCTGAAAATGACATGTTTAAAATCCTTTATTGCAGTAATCTATATAATTATATATCCTTTGCTAAAGATTTCAAGTGTTTATTCGTCAAATTTTTTTCGAAGTTTCAAAAGGGCGGCTTTTTCAATTCGTGACACATAACTACGGGATATATTTAGTTTTTTCGCTATTTCGTTTTGGGTGTATTCGTTAGTACTGCCCAAACCGTACCGCATAGTTATGATTTGAATTTCGCGGCGGTTTAAAGTGTCGGGAATTATTTTTTGCAATTTTTCAAGTTTCATTTTCAAATCTATCTCTTCTGCGATGTCCTGTTTGTCGGAAATGGTGTCGATAAGGGTAAGAGCGTTACCGTCTTTGTCGGTGTCGATTGGTTCAGAAAAGGGAATGTCTTGAGATGATTTGCGAATGTTTCTGAAAAACATTAAAATCTCATTTTCGATACAACGAGCAGCATAGGTGGCAAGCCTGATTTTTTTATCGGGTTTAAAGGTTGATACTGATTTTATAAGTCCTATAGTTCCGATAGAGATAAGGTCATCCTGCTCGGCACCTGATGTATAATACTTTTTAACAATATGTGCAACAAGCCTTAAATTGTGCTCGATTAGTTTGTTTCTGGCGTTCATATCTCCATTGTGACTTTTTTTCAAAAGTTCTCGTTCTTCCGAGGCGCTAAGCGGTGGAGGGAACGAGCCGTTGCTTGTTACGTGTAGAGCGAAATAATAAATACTGGTGGCAAGACGGAGTAAAAGTTCAAACATAAAAACACACCTTTTAGTCTTTTTAAAAGGATATGTTTAAGGGCTTGGGCAAAATGTTGAAAAATATAAAAAAACATTAAAAAAAACTTGACTATTAGGGGTGGCTGTGTTATAATACTTTCACCTCTGGAAGGTCTTTTTTTTTGTAAAGATTTTTTAAAAATCGGGTTGATACTATATTTTGTGTAGTGCTTTCGTGTGCTTGCTATATGTAGCTCACGGCACAAAATTTCACCCACAGAGGGAGGCTTTACTTTTACATTTATTTAGAGTAAAAGCAAAAATAATTTCCGTAAAGCGGGAGGTGCCGTTATGAGAGTTAAAATCACTTTAGCTTGCACAGAGTGCAAACAACGCAACTACAACACAATGAAAAATAAGAAGAATGACCCCGACAGGCTTGAGATGAACAAGTACTGCAGATTCTGTAAGAAGCACACCCTTCACAAGGAAACAAAGTAGGAGGCAGAACTAATGAAAACTTTAAATAAGATTTGCTGGATATTAGCAATTGTTTTTGGTTTAGGTTCGGTAGTTCTCTTCTTCACTGATTTCGCTGCTATTACAACAAGCGGTGGCACAACTACTTTGGTTGGCGCACAGTTAGGCTTTGGTTCTAAGGTTGAGGTTGACGGTGCAAAGGTAGACTTAGCACGATCAACTCACATTCTCTTGAACTTCTGGTTAACAGTTATTTGTGCTGCTTGTGCAGGACTTTCCTTTAAATCCAAGAAGCTTCGTTATGCAGCTGCAGGATTCGGTTGGGTTACAGCAATTTACATGCTCGTTATCGCGCTTTCATCAGCAGGTAATTTTGTAGATCGCCGTCCCATAGCAAACGTTACAAAGGTTGAATATGCTCCTTTTGTACTTATAACTGCTATTGTATTGTTCCTTTTTGCTATCGCTTCAACAGCTCATCTTTTAATAGATGACTATTTGGAGGTTTTAGCTTCAAAGGGCGCAAAACTCACCATCTTAAAGCGTGTGATACGTTTCTTCAGAGATTACAAGAGTGAAGTTAAAAAGATTGTTTGGCCCGGTTGGAAAGACGTTCAAAAGAACACAGTTATCGTTCTTGTCATCTGTCTTGTAATCGGAGCACTCATCTGGGTAATAGACTTCGGTCTAGCTAAACTTCTCTCTTTGATTTTAGGTGTTTAATATGTCTGGAGCAAAATGGTATGTAGTACATACCTACTCAGGATATGAAAACAAGGTAGCAAGCGACCTTGCGACTATGGTTGAAAGCCGTGGTATGCAAGACCTTATTCAGGATATCAGAATTCCTACTGAAACAGTTACCGAAATTAAGGAAGACAAAAAGCGTGAGGTTGAACGCAAAATATTCCCCGGTTACGTTCTTATTAAAATGATAGTAACCGATGACAGTTGGTACGTTGTAAGAAACATTCGTGGCTGTACGGGATTTGTAGGACCTGCTTCCAAGCCGGTTCCCCTCACAGATGATGAAGTTGCCGCTTTAGGCGTTGAAAAGCACAGCGTTGAAGTAGGCTACAGAGAGGGCGATAATGTTAAGATTATCAGCGGTCCTCTTGAGGGCTACAGCGGTGTTGTTAAAACTGTTGACACAGCTAACAATAACGTATGCGTAGTTCTTTCTATGTTCGGAAGAGAAACACCCGTTGAGCTCGAACTTGACCAGATTTCAATTTCCGAGGAATAATTCGTTAATCAGCAGAAATGCTTAGATTATTAGGCAAATTTTTTGCCAACCCCAGACACTGGGTAGTTAGTGTCACGGTGGGAGGGACGGAATATGACCGTTCCGCCAGGCGTTTTTTTAAAACGCTGTTACCACGAATAATGGAGGTGCAAACAAATGGCTCAAAAAATCACAGGTTACATTAAGCTTCAAATCCCTGCAGGTAAGGCTACACCGGCTCCCCCGGTAGGTCCGGCCCTCGGTCAGCACGGCGTCAACATCATGGCGTTCACAAAGGAGTTCAACGAAAGAACAAAGAATGATGCAGGTCTTATTATCCCTGTAATCATCACTGTTTACGCAGATCGTTCTTTTAGCTTTATCACAAAAACTCCACCCGCAGCTGTTCTTATTAAAAAGGCTTGCGGCATCGAGAGTGCTTCCGGCACACCTAACAAAACAAAGGTTGCCAAGATTACCAAAGAGCAGATACAGAAGATTGCTGAAACCAAAATGCCCGACCTTAATGCAGCAAGCATTGAAACCGCTATGAGTATGATAGCTGGTACAGCTCGCAGCATGGGCGTAGAAGTAGTCGATTAATTCTCTCTTGTGGGAGGAAAATTCCGATTTAACCACTTATTGGGAGGTCAACAATGAAACACGGTAAAAAGTATAATGAAA
>JAZOQF010000189.1:0-1780 GCA_045655905.1 Acutalibacteraceae bacterium
CCCCTACAAAAAAAGACGATGCTTTGAAGCATCGTCTTTTCACTTGAGTTTATCCTAAAAATGCATCGTGTACAGCTGAAACAGCTTTATCAGCGTACTTGCTGTCAATTAAAACAGAAATCTTGATTTCGCTTGTTGAAATCATATGAATGTTAATGCCTGCATCAAATAGGGCTTCGAACATTTTTGAAGCAACGCCCGGATGGCTTTCCATACCCGAGCCAACAATAGAAACCTTAGCGAGGCTTTCGTCAACAGAAACAGATTTAAAGTTGAGAGCATCTTTCATATTTTCAATAGCTTCAACAGCAACGGGACCCAACTCACGGGGAACGGTAAAGGTGATATCCTTTGTGCCGTCTCTGCCAACAGATTGAAGAATGATATCAACATTAACTTTATGCTGTGCTAATTTGTTGAAGATTTTAAATGCAACTCCCGGTGTATCCTGTAATCCAACGATAGCGATTGAAGCAACGTTATTATCTTTTGCGACACCTCTGATTAAAGTTTTTTCCATTTTAACTGTCTCCTTTACAATAGTACCTGGTTTTACTTCAAGGCTTGAAAGAACTTCAAGCTCTACATTATATTTTTTAGCCATTTCAACCGAGCGACTGTTAAGAACCTGTGCACCGAGCGAAGCGAGTTCAAGCATCTCGTCATAGCTGATTTCATTCATCTTAACAGCGTTTGGAACTTTTCGTGGGTCTGCAGAATAAACACCGTCAACATCGGTATAAATCTGGCAGAGGTCTGCCTTCATGGAAGCGGCGATTGCTACCGCACTTGTATCTGAACCGCCACGTCCCAATGTGGTAATGTCATCGTATTTGTTAAGGCCTTGGAAGCCTGCAACAATTACTATGTTTTTCTTGGCGATTTCGTTTCTGATGCGTTCTGCGCTGACTTTCTTTATACGGGCAATACCGTGGTGAGAGTCGGTTTCAAAACCTGCTTGCCAACCAAGTAAGGAAACGGCAGGGCAGCCTAATTTTTCAATAGCCATTGCAAGCAAGGAAATAGAAATTTGTTCGCCTGCCGACAAAAGCATATCCATTTCTCTTTTAGATGGGTTTTTAGGATTGATTTCTTTTGCTTTTTCGATTAAGTCGTCGGTAGTATCGCCTTGCGCTGAAACTACAACTACAATATCGTTACCTTCTTTATAATCTTTTATAATTCTGTTAGCTACATTGAAGACTCTTTCGGCATTAGCAACCGAAGAACCGCCAAACTTTTTAACTATAAGTGACATAAATTAAAACCTCCTTGGAATATTAAAGCAATGTATGATACGTTTTAATGTCGCAATCGTTAAAAGATGCAAGTTTCTCGCTTAAGTTATCAATTGCGATAGGCTTAGTTATGAAACTGATTTCTTTAGAATACTCGTTTTTAGCTGAGTATTCGGTAGCGCCTGCGAATACAGTATCGAATTTTTTTGCAAGGGCATCAAAATCATCTGATTTTAATCTTACAAACATATTTTCTTCTGCATTGGTATTGGTAACAACATAATCAGGGTCACCGTCACACCAGTCAAGGTATTTGCGGCTGACCACGTGCTTTGCGCAGTCCATAATATCAGCAACTACGGCGCTTGCAGTAGCGTTTTTTCCGGCACCCTTACCGTAGAACATAACATCTCCTGTTTGGTCACCATTAATCAATACTGCATTGAAGACACCATCGACATGAGAGAGCATACAGTCACGGCTGACAACGGTGGGTCTAACATGCGCTGTGATTTTGCCATT
This sequence comes from Acutalibacteraceae bacterium, assembly GCA_045655905.1. Classification (GTDB taxonomy): domain Bacteria; phylum Bacillota; class Clostridia; order Oscillospirales; family Acutalibacteraceae; genus UBA737. The sequence continues at coordinate 1,761 of JAZOQF010000189.1, forward strand.
TTCTAATTTTTTAGCGTGGC
>JAZOQF010000190.1:0-1740 GCA_045655905.1 Acutalibacteraceae bacterium
GACCGAGCTTTCAGAAACGGAAATGTTGTGGATTTTCTTCATTTTGAATTTTTTCCATCTTTCCCCGTTTTCAATGTTGCAGACATAGCGGTAGTGGTTGGTGCTGGACTTTTAATTCTTTATTTTTTGATAGATATGATAAACCAAGAAAAAAGGGAAAAGTCTTTAAATGGATAGAATAGAAGCGCTTTTTGATTTGGAAACCACAGTTAGAATAGATGCTTTTGTAAGCAAAACGGCAAACATTTCGCGTAACAGAGCAAGCGAATTGCTTGAAGATGGACAAGTTTTGGTTAATGGCAGAGCGGCCACAAAAAAGACAAAACTTAAAACAGGTGATGTTTTAGAAATATCGATACCCGAACCTCAAAATTATGAAATTCAGGCCGAAAATATCCCCTTGGATATTATTTACGAAGACGATGATTTGTTGGTTATTAACAAACCAAAGGGTATGGTTGTTCATCCTGCGGCAGGGAATTATACAGGTACGCTTGTCAATGCTTTAATGCATCATTGCAAAGATAGTTTGTCGGGGATTAACGGGGTGTTGCGTCCCGGAATAGTCCACCGAATCGACAAAAACACAAGCGGAGTTTTAATGGTTGCAAAAAATGACGCTTCGCATAATGATTTGGCAGAGCAAATCAAAGAACATTCTTTTAAAAGGGAATACGAGGCTGTTGTTTACGGTAATGTTAAAAACGATTTTGGAACAGTTAATGCGCCTATATTCCGTCATCCCACCAAACGCAAACAAATGGCTGTGGTCGAAGGTGGAAGAGAGGCTGTCACTCATTATGAGGTTGTGAATCGTTTTAACGGGTTTACTCATTTAAAATTAAAACTTGAAACAGGAAGAACGCATCAGATAAGGGTGCATATGGCCTATATCGGCCACCCTGTTGCCGGTGACGAGGTTTATGGACCGAAAAAGGTAATAACATCTCTAAACGGTCAATGCTTGCATGCTAAGATTTTAGGGTTTGTACACCCTAAAACTAAAGAATATATGGAGTTTGACTCTCAGTTACCTAAGTATTTTAGGGACTTTATAGAAAAACTCGAAAAAAGTTAAAATAGCCAATAGGTTTTTAAAAATTAAATTTCGAAAGGAATGTTATAATGGACGCGGCAACTAAAAAGCAATTGCAAATCAGTGCCCAAAAAGCAAGGATAAGTATTATTGAGGGGGTGCATGCAGCAAAGGCTGGTCATCCGGGCGGTTCGCTTTCTTGCACGGATATTCTTACATACTTGTATTTCAAAGAAATGAATATAGATCCTCAAAATCCCAAAATGGAAAGCAGAGATCGTTTTGTCCTTTCTAAAGGACATGCGGCACCTGCTCTTTATGCGGTTTTGGCAGAAAGGGGATTTTTTGAAAAATCTCATATTAAAACTTTGCGTCAAATCGGTAGTATCCTACAGGGTCATCCCGATATGAAAAATATTCCCGGAGTTGATATGTCAACAGGCTCACTCGGTCAAGGAATTTCTGCTGCTGTTGGTATGGCACTTTCTTCAAAACATTTTGGCACAGGCTTTAATGTATACACGATTTTGGGCGACGGCGAACTTGAAGAAGGTCAAGTTTGGGAAGCTGCAATGTTTGCAAGCAACAAGGGACTTTCTAATTTAACTGCGTTTGTTGATTATAACAATCTTCAGATTGACGGAAGCATTGAAGAGGTTAACTCTCCTGCTCCTATTGATAAAAAGTTTGAGGCATTCGGTTGG
>JAZOQF010000191.1:0-4745 GCA_045655905.1 Acutalibacteraceae bacterium
AATACCGAGGCAACGTTCAGTATTACGTTCACGTGCTTCGTCTATCAGAACCGCAACTTCTTCCTTCGAAGGCAGCACTTCAACCTCAAGGGCAAACTTAAGATAGCCTGCAGCCCAACTTAACTCGTCTTGCTGCTCGGCCGTAAGATTATTATCGCCGGCAAGATTGTTGTAGGTATACAGAGCTTTGCGGTATTTATCAGTTTGTTTTTTCTCTTTGCGCAGGTCAAATATCTTTTGGTTGAACTCTCGAACCTCTTGATAATAGCCCTTTATATCGGCTCTCTCTTTTTCAATCGACGTTTCAATACCGATTTCCTCATTGGCGCTAATTTGCTCAAAGAGGCTCGGTTTTTTTACGCCGGCAACACCAACGTTTGCTAACGCCTGGCGTGCTTCATGCAGGCGCTTCTGGCGTTCAACCATACTGATATGTTCTTCGTTAAGCTGCTTTATAACATCGTTCATGGCTTTGCGATATGACACACGGCCATCTCTATCGATGTTGGTACCGGCAACGCCAACGTGGATCTGAGGCAGCTTATCAATACCACGCTCTGCATAGCTAAGGTGTTCAACCCTTTTTGCCTCACCGTAAAGCTCAAGCTTTTCGTTCATCAGCTGCGCAGCTCTTGGGCGCAAGATGTCTGCCAGGTTGATGCCGCCATTGTATTTATTCCAGCTGCGGTTTTTGTTTCCAAAGGTACCGTCAGGCTGCAGGTCTCTTAAGGTTAGCATCAAATGGGCGTGTTTATTTTCGGGATGTTGATTGTCGCCTTCTTCAGCTTTAGTCTGTTTGCTGTACTTCGGATGGGCGTTATGAATGTCCCATTGAACACACATACCCATCTCTACCAACGGAGCCGCCAGGTCCTTTACAATATCAACGCAAGCTGCATCAGGCAGCTCGTTCGGAAGAGCCACAACAACCTCACGGTAGATTTGTGCATCCTTGCGAACTTCTTTTGAATCGTGACGCTGCCAAAGTATCTGGGGGTCGCGCAGTTCTGAAGGAGCTCCAACCGGCAACTCAATGCCACCGGCAACGTGGCCCGGTTTATTTTTAAAGTTGTGGGTGATTCCATTAATGTCCACAACCCTATCGCAACTTCGGTATGCCGCAGAACCGCAGGCAGTTCTACCTTGAGAACCTTTGCCAACCGTCTTGACATCGAGATATAATTCCATCGATTTTCGCTCCTTTCACTTTATTTGCAGGGCAAATCGCATCACGTTGGCGGAGCCAATGTATAGATGCGCTCTTATGCAGAGGGCAGCCCTCATACGCCGGGCGGCTTTTGACACCCCCTGTGTCAATTTTACTATTTAGATTATACCGCTAGGGAAAGCCGAATTTCAACTTGACCACAAAAAAAGCCTCGGATTTTATTCCGAAGCTTGTTCTTTCTTTTCAAAATGAAGACACCGAAGACCTCGGAGTTCTCGGCCAACTCTTTTAGTTATAAGGCAATACATCCTTGGCCGGAATTTATTTTTGCTTGGCGCTGCTTCACCACAATGTTTGCAATCAAGACACGTTTCTTTTCTTATGTCTGGTCGCCAAAAATCTCTATGGTCTCCAAATTTATACGCATCATCCATACCCTTACTCCTTATTTTTGAACCACTTCTCCCAGAACGGCTTTGGCCGATCTAACAGAACAACGTGCTTTAGTTCTCCGCAACCATCACAGAGTTCCGGCTCGTCGGAGAGCGTAACGTCCTTTCCCCTGCGCTTCCTATATCCCTCCGGGAGCACATGCTCATTAAAGCATTCTAAACAAAAGTCAGCCATCTATTTGCTCCTCTATCTTTCTTCCGAGCAGACGTTCTCTCAAGGTAAGCTTTCGAGTTTTCTCTGCCTGCAGCTCGTTTTGAAGAAAACACTTTTCGTCTTTAAACTTCTTTTGAGCCTCTGTGAGCTCTTCCTGGGCCTTCTGAGCGTTTTTCTCAGCCTCAGCCACCTTAACCTTCTGAGCCTCGTTATCAGCTTCGAGACGGGCTGTTTCGGCAGCTTTAAGATTAAGCTGACTGTTTATCTCGGTTAATTCGATTACTTTATCCTTAGCTTCATTTAAAGCTTTTAAAAGCATTTTATTCTCTTGCTCAAGCAACTCTATTTTTTCGTTATGTTCATAAACTACCATTGGTTGCTCTCGTAAAAGGTTTTTAATATACATTTGGGCAAACTCATCGAGCCAGGTTCCGTTAGGACCTTTCCGCCAAAAATGACCCTCTAATTCAGCTTCGTGTTTTTTTAAATGCTTTTGAATAGCACGGTCTGTAACACCGTTTTGTTTAGCAAAATCTTGAAGTTTAACAGGTGCAATATCCATAAAAATCCTCCATTACGACCTAATACCGAACATTCGCGACCGTTCGTTATATATCATTATACCGCAATATTCAAAAAAGTCAATCTTGAATTACCTCACACGGTATGTTATTATGCTTTCAGAACTTGCCGGGCATTATTGCTCTTATATCAGCTGCAGACCTGCATCTGAGTTGGTAGGTTCTTTTTTTATTGTTTTAACAAACCAACTGACAATTTTCTTCTTGTTTGTTAGCTTGTTTACATACTTGTTTATATCTTGTTTATTCTCTTGTTTACAGGGTCTTAAAAACCTAGCATTTATGCGGGTTTCAAGAGTTGAAGGTACGAACGTCGTCGCCGATAGGTACGAAGAATATTGACAAATAGCACCTTTGGTGTTATACTGTTTTTAAGAGGTGATTTTATGGCATTGATAGACGAGAATTCTATCGTTGAAAAAAGCAGGTTTTTGCTCGGAATGAAGGCTCCAAACTACGAGCTTGGAGAACTTAAAGTTTTAGATACATACTTAGCGCGCATTAACGCACGCGATCCTCAAACCCAGGCTGTTACGTTTACAAAAGAAGAATATGAGAATCTAATGGGCTTCACAGACAGTCGTCCTGAAACACTTAGAAAACGAACCGAAGGATTATTAGGAAAAGTTGTTACTGTGCCTTTGGAAGACGGCAAAAAAGGATGGCGCAAACTCACGCTCTTTACTAAAGCGGAATGCATCCAGGATGACTTTGGTGGGTACGTAGTCAATTTAAACTGTAATCCCGAACTGCAGCCTTTGTTTTTTAACGTAGAAAACGCCGGATATTTACGCTATCGTTTAAGAAACGTCTTACCTCTCACGAGTAAATATTCTATGCTTTTATATCTGTTTTTAAAAGACAATTTGTTTCGAGGTACCTTTGATGTTGAATTGAAGGAATTTAAAGAACGTCTAGGGATTACAGCTAAACGATACGAGGCATTTAAACATCTTCGCCCGGAAATTCTCGATAAGGCCCTTTCCGAGGTAAACGAAAAAACCGACGTCACAGCGTCATACCAGCGTATAGCTCGCGGTAAGCTAACCGTCGGATTAACGTTTACTGTTGTTGGAAAGAAACCCGCAATTCTTATCGAGGAAGACGATATGGAGCAAATAGGAATGTTTGACGATGGCGGACTACCCGACGTGCTACCTCACGAATATGAGAATCAGTATTTTGAATTTTTGGCCGCGGCTTGTAACTATGAATTTGACCAAACGCAAATGGAAATTCTTTTGGCATTAGATAACGTGCGCGCCATATCAGATGTTTCTTTATCCTTAGAAACAAATCAAATGAATAAGTATCACTATCTTGAACAAAAATATAAAGAGTTGAATTATCGTTGTGCCAGAACGGATCTTAAGCCTGTTAAAGATAGATTCGCTTATATCAAAACTATCATAGAAGCAAATTAATAAAGGTTGTTTTGGTTAAAGTGCCGAACACTGCACCGAGCTCGGCTGCAGGTCAACACAACATATTGTGGGGCAACTTCCACAAACGATTATAAAAAACAGGGCTAAAACCTCTATTTTTGAGGCTTTGGCCCTTTTTAATTATACTAAAGACTTCTTTTCTCTAATTAAACCGCATATATTATCAATATGGTTTTTCCCTATTTCCAAAATTTTCTTTTTTTCGACACACCTCATGCGTTATAATATCGGCAGAGGTGATTTTATGAACGAAACAAAAGACATCAGCGTGATCGAATGGCAGCCGTTACCGGCGCCGAAGGACCGGTACCTGCTCGTGCGGTTCGTGGATGACGATGGGTACACCTGCAGCGAGGTCGCCTTCTCGGTAGACGGTACCGCGTTCCAGGACGACGCAGGACGCCCGTTTTACGCTCCTATCGACAAATGGGCGTATTTACCCTATGACGTGCCTTCGAGCCCGGAGGATGAAGAATTTGAAGCCTGGCTGCGCGCACAGCTTCGGAAACACTTCAGGAAAGAACCGGGCTGACGTTCGAGGCTGTCCGACACCTGTATGACAGTGTAATTGTCCTACACGACAACAAAAAACCGTACCCCCTATTTTGGAGGTACGGTTTTCTTTGTTTGTCAGCCAATCAGTTTATCGGTAGCACGCGTTAGCCCATCGGAGCCGATGCCATCCGATAAGAGGCAACCTAAAATTCAGGTTCGATGGTAAATCGACCCGGATTTTTGATGTAAGCGATATTCTCTTTTGAAATTTCGATATTTTGAAGCGCCTGGCGTTTTCCTTTTTCTGCGGCATAAATACCGAGGCAACGTTCAGTATTACGTTCACGTGCTTCGTCTATCAGAACCGCAACTTCTTCCTTCGAAGGCAGCACTTCAACCTCAAGGGCAAACTTAAGATAGCCTGCAGCCCAACTTAACTCGTCTTGCTGC
>JAZOQF010000192.1:0-5566 GCA_045655905.1 Acutalibacteraceae bacterium
CAAAGGAAGAACCCCATCCGTGAAGCAATAACACAGGTGTTCCGTTTCCTCTATCGGTATATTCTATTTTGAGTCCTTTAACAGTTGTAAACATAATAATTCACCAAATTCTTTATTTAGGATAAATAAGACCAAACTCACCATTTTTAATTTTTTTAATAAAATTCTTATATGTGGTAATGGGAGTGTTAAAATAAATACCGGCATCTCCAAAATTTTTCACACTATGTGTGTCGCTGCCTGATGTGATAAATTTGTTGTGCTTAATAGCATAATCAAAAGCCTTTCGATTTTCTTCAGCGGCGTTAGCAAGGTTAAAACCTTCAATGCCGTCGAATAAATCAGGGTCGGGTGCGGTATCGGGGTCGGGGATATAACTTCTGTTTCTAAAAGGATGGGCACAAACACATAATCCGCCACACTTATGAACGAAATCGGTTTTTTCCTTTGCCGACATCATAATAAATTCGGGATGCTTTAAAAGATGCCGAGGTTCTAAACCGTATATAAGCATTTCTTTTCCCGGTGCAAATCCTTCTTCAATACCAAAAAACACTGTAATGCCTTTTTTCTTGCCATACTTTTTGGCTGTAAGGTAATCTTTTTCAAAACAACCAATAAATTCTTCCCAGGGCAGGTTTCTATCAACACAGGTGTTTCCGTGATAGAAATGGTTTGTAATAACAATTCCGCTGTAACCTTTTTCGGCGGCTATGTCAACCATTTCTTTGGGGGATGAAATAGCACAAGCACTGCAATTATTTGTATGAAGATGTATTTCAAATTTATACATTGGTGTTTCCCTTTCGGTTTTGTCTAAATTTTAAATAGTCTTCAAGTATTATAACCGCAGCAACGGCATCGATGACATTTTTTCTTTTTTTACCCTTTGTGTCGGTATAGTTAAGGGCGGTGTGTGCAGAGACAGTAGTGCATCTCTCATCCCACATAACAGTTTCTATCCTGCACTCGGCTTGAATTTGCTCTGCAATAGTTTTACATTCCTCAGCTCTGTTTCCTTCGCTGCCGTCCATATTTTTAGGCAGACCGACAACGATAAGCTCTGCTGAATATTCTTTTGCGCATTCGCAAATTTTACTTATTAACTTTTTGGGGCTAGGCTCTGTTATAACGGTTTTGGGGAATGCAAAGCTTTCGCTGTTGTCAGAAACGGCAATACCCGTTCTGACTTTCCCTAAGTCTACTGACATTATAAGCATTACCGTTCCTCCTCGGGTGGCATAGCATCTTTATTTTTTAGTTCTTGAGTTAAGTGAGATGAATCATTAAAGTATACGACATCACAATTCATATTATGGTCGAACTTCAAAAGGGATATGGCGGTATTTTCGCTAAAAGGCACCTCGCATAGTTTTGTGATGTCATTTTTCAATACCTTGCATAAAAGACAACGTATAATTCCGCCGTGAGTGACAATTGCTACATTTTGGTTTTTATGCGATTTACAGATATCTGTAACCGCTTGCCAAATTCTTTCATAAGCGTCGGTCATTTTCTCGCCGTTTTCGGGAGCAAAATCCCAAGGTCGGTTAAACCAAATATCAAAAAAATCAGGAAATTTCTCGCCTATTTCAGCGTAGGGTTTATTCTCATAAACACCGCAGTGTAATTCTATTAAATTCTCATTGATATATATGGGGATGTTTTTGTCTTTAGCAACCGCTACTGCGGTTTTTTTAGCTCTAGTAAGAGGACTGGTAAAAACGGCATCCAAATCAATGTCTTTAAATCTTTCAGATAGTGCCTTTAATTGTTTGGAACCGAGTTCGTTTATATCAATATCAATATGTCCTTGCAATCTCTTTTCAGCATTTGCATTTGTTTCACAATGTCGTATGATATATATATTTTCCAATCAAAGTCACCTCAATAATAAATTATATCATAAACTAATGCAAAAAACAAGCAAACTATGGAAATAACACAGGATTAATTTTAACAATTAGTTGCAAAATGAGGGGCGGTTTGGTATAATTTTAAAAAAGTTCTAAAAGGAAGGTTTGAAATGGTTAAGAAGTATTTAAACAGAGTTTTCATTGACGGACTTTCGGGTATGGCATTAGGTTTGTTTTCGACATTGATTATCGGAACAATAATTTGTCAAATCGCAAGTCTTTTGGGCGATAATGCATTAGCAGAGTACTTGATGGCTATGGGTAATGTAGCTAAAACTCTGACGGGTGCAGGAATCGGCGTCGGCGTTGCTTGCAAATTAAAAGCGGCTCCTTTGACAACAGTTTGTGCTGCTGTTTGCGGAATGATAGGTGCTTTTCCAAATGTTGCGAACGAAGCTTTTGTCATTGGCAAACCCGGTGAGCCTTTGGGCGCTTTTATTGCGGCTTATGTTGCTATTGAAATTGGTGTTTTGGTTGCGGGCAGAACAAAGGTGGATATAATCGTAACTCCACTTTGTTGTATTTTAGCGGGTGCTACTGCAGGTTACTTTGTAGGTCCTTACATATCTGCTGCTATGGTATGGCTCGGAAATCTTGTTAACATAAATGTTGAAAAATATCCATTCTTCGGCGGTATTGCTATTTCGGTGCTTATGGGTGTAATTTTAACCTTGCCTATTTCGTCTGCTGCTATTGGTGTTTCGATGGGAATTACAGGCCTTGCTGCAGGCGCTGCTACTATAGGATGTTGCTGTAATATGGTGGGATTTGCTGTAATTAGCTACCGTGAAAACAAATTCGGTGGTCTTGTGGCTCAGGGACTTGGAACTTCTATGCTTCAGGTGCCAAACCTTGTTAAAAAACCGATTTTATGGTTACCACCTGTTATTTCAAGTGCGATTTTAGGTCCCGTTTCATCTTGCTTACTCAAAATGGTTAGCAACCCTGTAGGCTCAGGTATGGGCTCGGCAGGTTTGGTGGGTCAGTTTATGGCTTATGACACTATGGTTGCAGCCGGAACTTCTCCGACAGTTGCTCTTTTGCAAATTCTTGCAATGCACTTTGTTTTACCTGCGGCTTTGACACTTGCTATTGCCGAGGGAATGCGCAAACTAAATCTTATAAAATTTGGAGATTTGAAACTTAATGCGTAAAAAAGAAAGAGTATTAGCGGCGGTAGAGGCATTAGAAAAACTCTACCCCGATGCGATATGTTCGCTCGAATATAAAGACCCTTTTCAGCTTTTAATAGCAACTCGTTTATCTGCTCAGTGTACGGATAAAAGGGTAAATATGGTAACACCTGATTTGTTCCGCGAATTTCCTACAGCCGAAAAAATGGCAAAAGGGGATATCAAGAGGGTAGAGGAGTTAATTAAAACCTGCGGTCTTTATAAAACAAAGGCTCAGGATTTGATTGGTATCAGCAAAATGCTCGTAGAAAATTATGGTGGCGAAGTACCTGACAATATCGAGGAATTAACAAAGCTACCCGGTGTCGGCAGAAAAACTGCAAACCTTGTTTGCGGCGATATTTTTGGGAAACCTGCCGTTGTAACCGATACTCATTTTATAAGGATTTGTAATCGTTTAGGATTTGTAAAAACCACAAATACTTTGCAGGTTGAAAAACAAATGCGTATGCTCTTGCCAGAGGAAAAATCAAATGATTTTTGCCACAGAACTGTGCTTTTCGGCAGAGATATTTGTACTGCAAGGAAGGCGAAATGCGAAGAATGTCCGTTGAAAGAGTTTTGCCCTAAAAAGCTTTGAGGAGGAAGACAAATGCTCAAAAAAACTGCATTATCAGTACAGTCATTGGCGTGTCACGGAAAATGTTCTTTGACAGAGGCGTTGCCAATAATTTCCTCTTGTGGCATTTCTCTTTCGGTTTTACCTACTGTTTTGTCATCTACACATACGAGAGGATTTAATGCTCCACAAAAGCTCAACACTACTGAGTTTTTAATGAGTTCTATAGAACATTATAAATCGGAAAAAATCTTGTTTGATGGTATTTATACGGGTTATTTTGGCGGTAGCGAGCAAATTGACTTTGTTGCAAATCAGATTAGCTTTATTAAAAAAGGCAATGCACTTGTTTTAGTAGATCCTGTCTTGGGCGATAATGGAAAATTCTTTAGCGGTATTGATGAAAACTTTTTGGATAGTATGCTAAAACTTTGCACGACAGCAGATGTTATCACACCAAATGTGACTGAGGCTTATTTGCTATGCAAAGAAACATATAAAGAAAACCCGACTGAAGATGAGTTGCTGTCGTTAGCAATTAAACTTTATAACCTGACAAAAGCTAATGTTGTTATAACAGGTGTACAAAAATCGAGCAAAATCGGCGCTTTGGTTTTTGATGGTGAAAATGCAGAGTTTATTTTAAGAAAAAAAGAATCTGCTCATTTTCACGGTACAGGAGATGTATTTGCTTCTGTGGTTTTCGCCTCGCTTTTAAATGGCGCATCTTTAAAACGATCAGTTGTTAAAGCAGAGGAATTTATATCAAAGGCAATTAGAGAAACATTTTCTAATAATGGTGCCGAGAGAGACGGAATTGACTTTGAAAGTAGACTCAAAGATTTGATGTAAGTAATTGGTTGAAATATTAGTTTTACTATGATAGAATAAATGTATGATGTTTTGGAGGCAAATTTATGGGTAAGGATATTACTTTAGTTGTTATGGCGGCAGGTATGGGGAGCCGTTTTGGAGGACTTAAACAGATAGAGCCTATTGGACCTAATGGAGAGGTTTTACTCGATTTTTCTGTGTATGATGCAGTTAAAGCCGGTTTCACAAAGGTTGTTTTTGTTATAAAACACGCTATTGAAAAGGATTTTAAGGAGATGGTTGGCAAGCGCATTGCAAACCGAGTAAAGGTGGAGTATGTTTTTCAGGAAACGGATAAACTTCCCGATGGGTATACTTGCCCACAAGACAGGGAAAAGCCTTGGGGCACAGCACACGCAATCCTTTGCTGTAAAGATGTAGTTAAAGAGCCTTTCGCAGTTGTTAATGCTGATGATTATTACGGTCGTTCTGCATTTCAACAAATGGCCGATTTTCTTAACACCGATTCTGACGATTATGCAATGGTTGGTTTCCGTCTTGCTAACACCCTCACCGAAAATGGATATGTTTCCCGTGGAGTTTGCGAGATTGAAGATGGAACTTTGAAAACAGTTACAGAAAGAACAAAGATAGTGGACTGCAAATATACAGAAGATGATGGCGCTACTTGGGTAGAACTTCCTGCTGATACAGTTGTTTCGATGAATCTTTGGGGATTCAGACCTGACGTGTTCGGGTATATTGAAACGGGATTCAAAAAGTTCTTAGATGAAAAGATTAATGTGCCGAAGTCTGAGTATTATTTGCCCACAGTAGTTTCAGAAAGAATTGAAAAAGGCGAAAAACAGGTAAGAGTGCTTGTCGCCGAAGAAAAATGGTACGGCGTTACTTATAAGGAAGACAAACAGGTTGTGGTTGACGCAATTACCAAAAAGATGAATGACGGTCTTTACGAGGGACTGTAATCAAAAGAGTTTTATCAATAAATTTGAGTTTGATGAGTGATTTATTTCTATGAAGAGAAAAAAATTGGCTTTATGCACGATTATCATAGTTTTTCTTAT
>JAZOQF010000193.1:0-66029 GCA_045655905.1 Acutalibacteraceae bacterium
CTCCTTGATTTCCTGTGCAAGTTCTACAATGTGCTTCATAGTGGATACTCCTTTTCTTTTTGTTATACCTAATTATAGCATAGGTTGCGGTCAAAGTCAAGGGTTTCGCTCAAAAAAAGTTGCACAAAAAAGATAGGAAAATTGGGGGTGTTTTTGTGCAAAATGACGGGCGCCCGGGCCGCTAGCAAAAAGAGGGCAATTTCTTGCCCTCCATCTCAATTATCGTCTTTCTTACTGTGAAGATATGACATAACGGCTTTCATTGCCTGTTCGTACCCCTCCATTCGCTTGCCTGTCAAGCCATATTTCTTTTCATTGGCAAGTTTATTTCTACACCAATCAATCATTTCGTTTAATTCTCTGTCTGTCATTATCACTCACCGCCTTTCAATCTTGCATATTTATTTTCTTTTTGGATTGTTGTGTAATAAAACAACACATATTTATCGCCATTGTGTAATATCGACAATATTTTTCTTTTTGGTATTTTATGAGTGGTTATATATCTCGTCAGTGATGCAGGACTTTTGAAAAACTCTGTCATAATAAACTCGCTCATTTCTCCGCACCACCTTTCAACAATCTTTGCACAGTGACAAACCTTTTTTCGCATATTGGATGTTCTCCTTTATTTTTTGTTGTACTTAATTATAACATATTTTCAGTTTTTTGTCAAGGGTTTTGCAAAAATTTTTCGCCCGGGCCGCTGCCAAAAATTGGCAAAAAGGCAGATTTTACTCTGCCTTTGCCTTTCGTTGCGGTATTCTCCAACAACCCTTGTTAATTCTGCGGTCAAGTTTCATATGCTTGCGGTAGCATTCCGCCATAATTGCGGACTCTATCAAGGCATCTTTCAAGCCTGTGTGCGCTTCCTTGAAGCCCTCATTTTTGGTGATAAAGCGATAGACGATTTCCGCATTGGTTAGGTAGTTGCCAGAGGGGGAAAAGTAGCCATTCTTTTCGCAAAACTTACGATATTTGTCGGTGTTGCAAATTGCTTGGCAAGCCATATGCCAAATGTCAAATACTTCCACTCCGTAAGGCAAAAAGTAGCGGTACTTGGACTTGGTGGAATAGCGGTAAGTTTTTGCAAGTGCTCTACAATCAAAAGACGCATTGTAGGCGCATACTGCGCGAATGTTGTAGCGTTTGAAAATTGCAAGGATTTCTTGGCGAATGGTGTAGAGGTTGGCAACCTTGCGCGTGCCTGCTTTAATCTCCTCGTAGTATTGGGGGATTTTTTCCGCATAGTAGGCACTCTGCATAAGGTCTTGCTCGCCAAAGAAAACTTCCGCATTCACATAGGAATGTTGCTCATAGATGTTGCCCTTGCGGTCGCATACGGCAAAGCCGATGTCGTAGAAAAATGGGTCGTCAAGGGTGTTTGCGGTTTCAGTGTCAAGGACAAGGTAGTAGTGTTTTTTCATAAAAGGCGGTTTCCTTTCGTGGTATACCTAATTATAACACAGACAACGAAAAATGTCAAGCAAAAAGTTGCACAAAAATAAAAAAATTTTTTGTGCAAAATGACGGAGCGCCCGGGCCGCCTTGAGGGCGGCTGACTTTACAGCTCGCCCCCATAGTGGCTCTCAAGCATTGTCTCAATTGCCACAATTGCGGAACCCCAAGTTTCCTCATCAGGATACCATTCAGCGCCACGCTCACACAGGAAAACAAGCTCTCCTGTGGTCTCATTCATAACCTCAATATAGGGGAATGCGTGGTCAGCCAATTTCGCCACAAGTCTTGCTTGACAATAAGAAAGATGGGGATAGGTAATTCGCGCAGTGGGCAGAGGGGAATAGGTGCGAGAGTCAAGAGTAACGGTATAGGTCATAATAGTTCTCCTTTTTTTGTTATACCTAATTATAGCACATTTTTGGTCTCTTGTCAAGAGGTTTGGCAAAAAAATTTTTCCGCCCGGGCCGCTGCCAAAATTTACCATTTTTCGCATAAGAAAAAAGAGGGACAAGCCCTCTTTTCTCACTCTGCTTTTGCCTTGTTCCGTCTTGCAGAGTCAGCCGCAATCTTGCGAGCCTTTTTCTCTGCGGCGGCTTTGGCTTTCTGTGCCTTTTCCTCCAAGTCAATCGCATAGGACTCCAACTCTGCGTTGATGTCGGTATCCAATGCCTTGATTTTGAGGTCAATGGCGATGGTGATAGCACCAGAGCCTCCCTCGTTAGAGATGCCATCTGCGATGGCGTCGCAAGGGATTTCTACAAGGACACCGTCTGCGGCTCTGCCGACTACCTCAAACTGCTCTGCGAAATCCTCGCAAAGTGCGGCAAGCAACTCTGCTTTGAGGGCATTTCGTTCAGTTTGATGGATTTGCTCAATGCCAGCGGAATTGACGGTCACACGAAAATCTCTGTCCTTGATGGCGGAAATGAGTGCGGAAAAATGAGTCATACCTAATACCTCTCTTTTGTTTTATTGTACTATAATTATAACGCAAATTGCGGTAAAAGTCAATAGGCAAATTGCACAAACTTTTACGAAAATTGGAATGGAATTTGTGCAAAATGACGAAGCGCCCGGGCCGCTGCCAAAATTTACCAATTCGCGACAATAAAAAAGAGAGGGGCTTTCGCCCCTCTTGCATTAGTCAAACAGATTTACCGTAGGGGTAGGCTCTGCGACCTTTGCGGACTTCTTACGCTCTACCTTGACAGTGGGGTCAGCGGTGGAGATGGTAAGAGCAAGATGTGCGTACACAGTGTTACCTGTGAGATGGTCTTTCGCGACAGGAATGGAAAGACCGCCATTGACATTGGTCACAACCTCTGCGAGATTGGGGTTAGAGCCAAGTGCGGAAACTACCTGCCCCATAACCTGAGTCGCTACCATAGAGCGAACCTTTGCGGAAACATTGCCCTTCTCGTTAGTGAAAGAAATTACAGACATAGCCATAGTGGAAAAACCTTTCTCCGTTTTTAAGAGTGACGGCTCTCTTATTTACATACATATTATACCACAACCTTGGTGGTTTGTCAAGAGGTTCTTGAAAGTTTTTTGCAAAAACTTTTTACAGACCAAGCAACGCAATCTCTGTTTTCCACTCTTGACATAACTATTATACCGCATCTTCCGCCAAAAGTCAAGACTTTGTTGTTCGTCATTTTGCACAAAGTTTTTTGTTTTTTGAGAGGGAATTTGTGCAAAATGACGGGCGCCCGGGCGAGTTAGCATATGCTAACTCTCCCACTTTTTTGCGACTTCTTTCGCGTGGAGTTCTTCTTTAAGTAGTTGTTCTACACCAATTTCAACGCCCTCTTTAATGGTGTCAAAATCGTCCACAGAAAAATAATAAGTGTCTCTATATTTTGTGCGAAATATTTTCCAATTTGGTCTTACTACCTCGTATATACTAACTTCGCACATCGCACAACCAATAGAATAAGCACGACATTCAAAAGTACGCCCTTCTTTTTCAATAACTACTACCATAATGGATACCTCACTTTTTATTTCTATACATATTATATCATAAGACATACCAAAAATCAATGGTCAAAGTATACAAAATAAAACCGTACAATTGTGCAAAATGACGAAGGCCGGGCGGTTATTCAAAACCGCGCTGCTTCTGCTTGCGTAGCTGCTTGTCCAGCTTTTCTTGCTTCGTGGGCGTTTTCCGCGTGTACAAGCCGCCCCAAGTGGGGCGCTGCTTGCGTTCCTGTTTTTCAATGTTCTTTTTCAGCATCTCTTGCTCTCCTTATAGCGTCTTGCTTTCCGCTACAAAATATTTGGCGTTGTACTTGCTCAAAATAGCCTTTACTATCTCGCTTTCGTGCTGCGTAGGGCAATAGCAATTTACAATAGCATACTTGTCTGCCACCAAGATGTTATTTGCAATGCCTAATTGTTGTAGCGTTTTCACCAACTCCGCGCTTTCGTGTAGCGGAACTGTTGCTTCCACTTTCCAGAGTTTATCCTTGCGCTTCTTGAACTCTACTGCTTTCACGACATACACGCCAATGAGGTTAGCAATGCCAATGATAACTGCTTTCCAGAAAAGACCAAGACCGTCAATGGTCATATAGACCACGACAACCGTATAAAGCGCATAGGCTACTGCGTTTGTGGCTGCTGCCGCCCACGCTCCCCATTTTACGGTGGCGATGCTCTTGATGGTTTGGATAACAACATTGACAATATTAAGGGCTACAAAGACCCAGAGAAAAACCGATAACTCAAAACTAAACCAATCCATATTCATTCTCCTTTTGTTTACAATCTATTATAACACATTGTGGTGCTTTTGTCAAGGTATAATGTTGCACAAAGATAATGCGGCGAAATTGTGCAAAATGACGGCGCGCCCGGGCCACCCTCTCCTTAACGGAGAGGGATTTCCCAAGCGACCATACCGCAATCTAATGCGTATAGGTGCACACCACGCTTTTTGCCGTTGCATTCCAAGCCGTTTCGTGCGTTGCTGCGCTTCAAAGACATTGCGATTTTGTAGCAGATTCCGCACACAAGGCTACGGTCATCGGTTAAGCCGATGCGTTCAAAAACTTCACCAGTTTCGTAGTTGACGATGCGATAAGCGATATCCATAATAAGTTCTCCTCTTGTTTGGTTATACCTAATTATACCACGGATCGGGACAAAAGTCAAGGGTTTTGCGAAAAAAATTTTTTGGCCCGGGCTAGGCCGCGAGGGTCAAGCCCTCGCTTCCAGCCATTCTACCATTTTTCTACTCTCGTCTTTCGCTCTGATTTTGGTCTTGCTACCATTTTTCTCGCTCTCGCGGGTCAAGTAGCCAAATTCGGTAACGAAAGTTCTAAACTCGCTCGCGTTCATCTCGTAGACCTTGAACTCGCGACTTACATAGGCGAAAGTCTTGCTCGCGACTCTTGCGAAATAATCGTCAAGCATCTCGCTCATTGTAGAGCCTTTCAGTTGCCCACCAGAGCAGAGGGAGAACTTGGCACTCTTGACGCTCATATCAAGTTCGGGGATATCAGAGCCTTCATACCATTTGAGATTGCCGTGCTTGCGGAGGCAACCAGTCTTTTCGTATGTAAGGGAGGCTTCACAGTTTTGACCGTGATTGGCATAAGCGGAGATATTAGAAATAAAGTAAGTAGTCATTTGGGGTATCCTTTCCTCTTGTGGTTATACCTAATTATAACATACCTCGGGCAGTTTGTCAAGGGGTTTGGCGAAATTTTTTTTGAAATTTTTTTGTGGCTACTGCTGCTGCTCGCATTGGTAAAATTTACCAGGGGCGCTAGCGCGCCCGGGCTGCTTATTTTATCCTTCAGGGATCCGGGCAGCCGGGCCGGGCGCAATAAAAAAGGCCTGCCGAATCCGGCAGGCCCGCGGTTAGGGATTTTCCCTAACCTCTGCGGTATGGATGTTGAGCCGCTCATTGCATTCGTAGCAAGTTTTTGCGGCATAGTAGTCAAACGGCTTGCAGTATTCGCGCATAAAAGCGGAAATGTGTCTGCGGGTAGTTGCGGAATAAAGCCCGTATACGGTTAGCCATCCGTCCGCGTCAAGTTCGGCTACGCGCGTATAGTAAGAGTAAAGATGGATGTTGCCGTTGTCGTCAATCTCAATGTGTGCTTGTGCATAGGGCATTGCGGAAAGTTTCTTGATAGTCATTGTTGTTATCCTCTTTTCTTTTGGTTGTACCTTATTATACCATATATCGGGCAGTTTGTCAAGGGTTTTGATGAAAAAAGTTGAAATTTTTTGTAGAAAAAAAGAGGGACATTATCCCTCTTTGTGTAGCGCGTGGCTTGGGCATTCTGTACAGTGACAGTTGAAGCACATTTCCTCATCCTCGTGGGGATTGCGGTCACACCAACGCTCTGGTTTTTCTATGATATTTGTAGTCATTTGTCTTTCCTCTTTCTTTTTTGTTATAACTAATTATACCACATATCGGGTAGTTTGTCAATAGGTTTGTAAAAGTTTTTTATTTTTTCTGCGAGTTTTTCGCTTGCCTTGTTTTTTATCCTCGCGCAATTTTCTGAGCCTTGCGCGCTGACAACAAAAAGCACGCGCGAACTTATCCTCTTTATAGTCTTTTTTATGTTCGTTGTTCGCCATTGTTTTTACCTCTCTTTTGTATATATTATACCATATTTCGGCTCATTTGTCAAGAGTTTCGGCGAAAATTTTTTTGGCGCCCGGGCCGCGGCCGAGAGGGATGTTCCCTCTCAAGCCACCTCTGTATAGGTAACAACATTGTTGACGGTATACAGTTTTTCAATCTTGATTGACGGATTGGTTTTGAAGACATAGTTGCAAAACTCACCGCCATTTTCAAAATAGAGTCTGCCGTTGTTAAGGGTTACGATGATATAGGAAAGATGTGCCATAATTTTTACCTCTTTTTCTTTTTGTTATACCTAATTATACCATATCGGGAGAGGGATGTCAAGGGGTTTTGAAAAAAAGTTAAAAAATTTTTTGGCGCCCGGGCCGCGCACGAAAGCACCCCAAGCAAGAGGAAAAACTTGGGGTGCCAAATAGGGGAACCGAAGCCCACACCTATTTTGTTCAATTTTAATTTACCCTTATTTTTAAGGGTTGAGTGTTGTAAAAGGGAAGCCTTGCAAGGTGACTTCTCCCCTCTCCTAGCACCTTTTCTCCCTCTGCGAGAGTGGCAGCCTTGAAGTACAGTTCGTCGTCCTTCCCTCTTACACTCATATTATACCACAAAACTTGTGGTTTGTCAAGGGATTTCTGCAAAAAACTTTAGAATTTTTTGCATCCTCGTGCGTTCCTATGCGACTCGTCTATCGCAATTTTATGAGCACTAAGGTCTATTGCTACTTCCAACCGTAGCCCCACACCGCAGATGTGGCTCAGAGGTATCTCCCCTTGACATTATTATTATAACATATTGTGGCTTGCTTGTCAATATGGCATTTTGCACAAACTTTGGGGCTGCTGGCGCGCAGCTTTTGTGCATATTGACGGGCGCCCGGGCGCTAGCGGCCGGGGCAAAAAAGAGAGGGCTTATACCGCCCTCT
Source organism: Acutalibacteraceae bacterium (assembly GCA_045655905.1). GTDB lineage: Bacteria > Bacillota > Clostridia > Oscillospirales > Acutalibacteraceae > UBA737. The sequence goes on from JAZOQF010000193.1 coordinate 6,996, forward strand.
CCTCAAGATATTTCAGCATTGCTTGTGACTCATCTTTTAATCTCATCTTAACCGCACCGCCGTTTTTCTCGCTCTCGGTTGTAACCGTTGCAAATGCGGTACAGAATGCGATGTATTCGGCTTTAGTCATCTTGTATGCGATGCCAGCCTTTGTGCCGTAGATGTATTCGGTAGCACAGTCATCTTCAAGATACTTGACGATGTCAGTGCCCTTGCACACAGTTGCTCTCGCGCTCTTGATTTGGTAAATCAGGCAATCAGTGCCTTTGTTGTGCGCGATGTTGTCGGCTTTTTCAAGCTTGCCTGTGAGCAAGTAGCGGATGGATTGCTCTACATTGTGCCCGTGGTTGTGGTAGTTGTTGAGATAAGTGAAGTTGAAAGTAGTCATTGATTGTGTCCTCTCTTGTTTGGTTGTACCTTATTATACCATATAAACCCGGGCTTGTCAAGGGGTTTGCAAAAAATTTTTAAAAAATTTTTGTAGCTGCTGCTGGTGCGCGTGTGCGCGTGTATACACGGGTGCTGCTGGTGGTGCTGCTGGTGCTGCGTGTGCGCATATATATACGCGGGCGGGCGGGCGCGTGCGCGTGGACGGGGCTCACCTTGCGGTGAGCCATTCCAACATTCTTTGTGTTTCGTGTCCCAGCCTGATTTTTGGGGTTCCCCCGTTCTTTTGGCTCTCACGGGTTACTGTGCCGAAGACTTGCACAAATTGCTCATATTCAGTACGGCTCATTATGTAGGCGGTGCCGTCTTTGGTGATGTAGGCGTATTTGCTTGCCTTGTCGGCATCAAGGTAGGCTTTGATGTCGGTGCCCTTGCAGACGGTTGCTCTTGCCGATTTTACGGAATAGATGCCGATGTCGGTACCCTTGTCATGTGCGATGTTGTCGGCTTTTTCAACCTTACCCGTTAGGGTGTAGCGGAACCATTGTTCAAGGTGTTGTCCGTTGTTGCGGTAGGTGCGGTTAAAATTGGGGGTTAGAGTGAAGTGTTTCATTTTTGTATCCTCTCTTGTTTGGTTGTACCTTATTATACCATATGCACGGGCGGTTGTCAATAGGTTTTTGAAAAAAAGTTAAAGAAATATTGCACAAATTTGAGAGGGAAATTTTGTGCAACTTTTTTTCAAAAACCTATTGACACGGGCGGAAAAGTGTGCTATAATTAGTACAGAAATAAAGAAAGAGAGGGAAAAACAATGTTAGGCGGTATTCTTTTTTTCGCAACCGTTGCGCTGTGTGCTTTTCTTCTTTGGGGCGCGTTTGGTGTACGCTCTATCAGAGAAGCGATTATGAGATGAGAGGGAGCCGAAGGCTCCCTTTTTTCTTAAAAAATTTTTTAAAAAATTTTTCAAAAAGTGCTTGACACGGGCGGAAAAGTGTGCTATAATATAGACAGAAAGCAAGAGAAAGAGAGGAAAAGAAAATGCTTTGGACTATCAAAAACACAATAACAGGACAGGTAGCCGCGGCTTTTGGTGTTACCAAAAAAGAGGCTTGCGATGCTCTCAATTGGAATTATCGCGTTTGCGAAGTTCTCGCCTCTACTTGCCGTTATTGGTAAGAGGGAGAGGGAGCCGAAAGGCTCCCTTTTTGTATTGCTTTAATGTTAAAATTTTACAATTTTTAATGCTACTGCTTGCTGCGTGTTGCCGCTGCTGCCTGCTGCTGCTCGTGCTGCCGTCGCCGTTGCTGATGGCGTGTGCGTGCGTGCGTGCGTGCGTGCGTGGGTGTGTGTGGGTGTGCTTATCCCTATCCTATCCCTATCTTATCCCTATCCTATCCCTATCCTATCCCTATCCTATCCCTATCCTATCTTTATCCTATCCCTATCCTATCTTTATCCTATCTTTATCCTATCCCTATCCTATCTTTATCCTATCTTTATCCTATCCCTATCCTATCTTTATCCTATCCCTATCCTATCTTTATCCTTGTCTTGTCTTGTCTTTGTCTTGTCTTTGTCTTGTCTTTGTCTTGTCTTTGTCTTGTCTTTTGTGTGTGTGTGTGTGTGTATGTGCAGACGGAGAGCGACGGACAGAACAACGGAGCAACGGAGAGAGAGGGAGAGAGGGAGAGAGGGAGAGAGAGGGAGAGAGGGAGAAAGGCTTTTTCTAAAAAAAAAAAAAAAAAAAAAATAAAAAAAATTTTTCAAAATCCCTTGACACGGGCGAAAAACTATGTTATAATTAGTACAGAAAGAGGGAAGGAAAACCGACTAAACCAAGAAAGGAAAGAGGAAAATGTTTGATAGAAATGCTTTGGAAAACTTTGTGTGTGGTATCGTTACAAAAGGCTGGATTGTAGTCGTTGCAATGTTTGCAGTAACTATGGCTTTGTTGATGACAGTAGGAGCATAAAAGGAGAGGGAGCCGAAAGGCTCCCTTTTTTCTTAAAAAAAAAAAAAAAAAAAAAAAAAAAAATAAAAACCCCTTGACACGGGCGGAAAAGTGTGCTATAATATAGACAGTAAAAGGGAAGGAAAACCGACTAAACCACAAGAAAGAAAGAGGTAAAAAATGAAACTTTATATTGTTATGTTCAAGGATGCTTGCGAATGGGAAGCACAGGAATGGTTGGGCGGAGTATTCTCCACCGAGGAAAAAGCTCAGGCGTATATGGAAGCATACATCAACGATGATGATGACGACGATGTAGAAGGATACATCACCACCCGCACCTTGGATGACGATGAGTTATAAAAAGAGAGGGAGCCGAAAGGCTCCCTTTTTTCTAAAAAAAAAAAAAAAAAAAAAATAAAAATTTTTTTAAAAACCCCTTGACAAACCCCTCAAACTATGCTATAATATAGACAGAAAGAACGAAAGAGGTAAACACAATGAAAACACTTAAAACTTTTGCAAGAGAGAATAACGCGACTGAGGTAAACATCTACCATCGCAGAAAGACCGCAACCTTAAAGGGTCTTTGCAAGTAACCGAGAGGAAGCCGAAAGGCTTCCTTTTTTTACTAAAAAATTTTTTAAAAATTTTTCAAAAATCCCTTGACAAATGCCCGGGAATTTGTTATAATTAATACAGAAAGAGGGAAGAAAAACCGACTAAACCACAATACAGAAAGAGGTATAAAATGACTAAACTTGAATTGATGGCAATGCTTGAAGGTATCGCAGATGATGCAGAAATCACTTTTGTAGAAAGCGTGAGAGACCGCGATGGTTATCCCCAAGATGAAAGAGTAAAGGTCTACAAGGTACTTGGTGGCGAGGTTGTAAGTGTGAGAGGCGAATGCGGTTGCTACACTCTTGAAAATCTCACAGATGAAATTGAGTATATCCGCTGGAATGAATATGGCGGATATTACCGCAGAAAGAAATAAAAAGAGAGGGAGTCGCAAGACTCCCTTTTTTACTAAAAAAATTTTTAAAAAATTTTTTATAAACCCCTTGACAAACTCGCCAAACTATGATATAATTAGTACAGAAAGAAAGAAAAGAGGATACAAAATGAAAACCCTGAAGACCTTCGCAAACACCGCAAACATCACCGAGGTAAACACTTACCACCGCAGAAAGCCCGCAACCCTGAAAGCAATGTGTAAGTAAGGGGATGCCCCCCTCTCTCCCGATAAAATGGGAGAGACCCCGGGGGGGTGTTTTTGTGGAAAAAGTTGACCGCCAAAAATGCGTAACGAACACTGGGCAAAAGATTATCTACGCAATTTTTCAGCTTCCCACATTCCAAAACCCAAACAAAATTAAACCCCACACTCCAATCCAGCCTTTTCCATCCAATCCTCAACTAAAAAAAGAGAACCCCTTTCGAGGTTCTCAATCCATTAAAATTCGCTTGATCTAATTTAAGCTTTCGACCGCAATTCCTGGAGCGCTCAATTCCAATCCAACCAAAACATTGCCGCTTCTTTTATAAATTCCAGAAGCCAAACTGAAAATCATATCGCCACCAACGATCTTACAGTTCAAAATTTTCAACTCTTCTGCGGTCGAAAAATCCAACATTGCGGCAAAAGAGCCATCAGACTGCACACTGACCTGAACATTTTGCGGCGGGATCTAACAAAAATGCGCGAGGTTAGCTTGTTTTTCCGCGACGGTGCGGGATAATAGCTACTGAAAGTCAATATTGTTTGGACATACTTCGTCTTCTGGCATTATTTTTGTTGTTTTTACTGTTGTTTCCATATCTTTTGTAACGGAAGATTTGTTTGTTTGTTTTGTTTCCGTTCTCCTGTTCTCCTACAATTATTATATCGCAATTTGCGGCCGAAGTCAAGTTCTTTTTTACGCCTCTGTAAATTTGACTTTTACAATCTTTTGTGGTATAATTATAATATAAGGATGAAGGAGGAAAGAAATGATAGAATTCAAAACTGCAAAATGTCCGAAGTGCGGCAAAATTGCGGAAATAATTTTCTCAAACAATCCTCTGGTGCCAGGAATTTGCAATCGTTGTATTTGCAATGAATTGGATGGCGGAAACCTTGAACAAGCAGATTTCTTTTGTAGAACTTATAATTTGCCCTTTAGACCAGAACGTTGGATCGAGTTGTAGGAAAGATGCGGCGAAGGAGTTTTTAAGCAATACACCAAAGAATTTTTTGAGACAGATAGCAATAATCTTTATCGACAGGACGTGACTCCTGATTGGTGGAAGCGAATAAATGAAGAGTGGGCGAATTGCAGAACTTACGAAGAAGTTTTAGCTAAAATTGAACCCATTAAACAATCTTTTATTGCGCGAAGCCAAATCAAATGGGGGCCTAACTACACTTTTGAAGAATATGTGCAGTTAGATAGTTTGTTAATTAGCACATTGCGTGCTGGTGACATTTCTAACCCTTTGCGAATTGATGCTATCAAAAAAGCTTGTAAGATTTCCGTTGAATTGGATAAAGCCATTTACGCTGGCGATAGCAAGGGTATTAAAGAGTTGTCCAGTTCTTATAGTTCATTTACGAAATCCGCTCAGCTTGACGAAATTATTGCATCAGACAACAATGATGTAATTTCCACTGTTGCGGAGCTAGCCGACTACATTGAGAAATGCGGCGGCCAGTATACATATTATGACGGTGTTCAGCGCGACATCGTTGATAAAACAATTGCAGATATTAAAGAATATATCCGAGTTTTGGTTCAAGACGCGACTGGTTTGAGTGCAACATTGGAAAATATTGCGGAAAATTATAAGCGTAGTGTGGCTACAGCTGCGGATGAAGAGTCTTTTGCCGCGGTTTCGTTAGAAGAACTAATGAAACAAAATGAAGGAGATAATGAAGTGCTGGATGCCGAACTCGCGGCGGAAAGCCTTGATGAAGACTTCATGGGTGCAGAAGACGGAGATGAATATTTTTAATGAATACCTCTGATCTTCTTTACATAGAGCCTGAAATTGATGAATATATAAGTTTTTTCAATTCAGCAAATACAAAAGATGTTAAAATATTGCGGAAAGAGCGCGTTAAAGAAAAACTTCCGCTTTATTTAGAAGCATTAAACACATTCCTGGTTTATCCTGATATTTTGTCGGACATCATGACTCCCAAAAAGAGTAAGTTCAGTATGTTCTTTGCACAAAGAATTGTATTGCGCTCGATGGCTCGACACCGACAATCTTTTTTAACATTCCCGCGTGCATTTAGTAAGTCTTTTTTGGCTGACTATTTTGGTAACATTAAATCGATGTGTACTCCACATTGCGATGGCTTTGTTGCCGCAGCAACCGGTAAACAGGCGGCTCAAATCGTTAAACAGAAGTTTAGCGGAGACCTCTGGGTTAAGTTCCCTTTGCTGAAAAACGAAATGCGGCGAAATGGCCCAGTTGCACCATACATTCAAGGTGAGGACTATGCGGAATTTCGATTCACTAATGGTTCGAAGTTTGACGTAATTGGCGGACACCCTCGTGGTGGCCGTCGTAGTTATGGTATTTTTGAGGAGATTATTGAACAAGACCAAACAAAGGTTAATGAGGAACTTATTCCTCTAATGAACTCGCCGCGAACCCAGTTCGACGGCACGCTTAATCCCCACGAAAAACAAGGGCAAAAGATTTATATCACAACCGCAGGTTATCAATAGACTTTTGCATACGATAAATGTATTGAAACGCTTTGTTACTGTGCTCTTGACCCTGACAACTATATTTGTTTGGGCGGAAGTTATGTAATTCCTTTGATGCACGGTCGTCTTGAGGAACAAACAATGCGCGAACTTTTCTCTTCTCCGTCTTTTGACCGAGGAAGTATGGAACGCGAGTATTGCTCAAGATGGTCTGGCGCAAGAAGTGGTTCAATATTTGGAAGCAAAACTATTGATACTTTGCGCAAGGTTGTGCGTGCGGAATTTAAAAAAGGCAGTCTTGATGAAAAAGAATTTTACGCTATTTCAGCGGATATGGCGAAAGATGGTAGCGCAAATACCGCAGTAATTGTTTATAGAGTTACGCCCACTGAATATATGTTCAATTATAGGGCAATTAATTTGTTTACAATTAATAGCACAGACTATGAAATTGTGGCGAATGAGCTTAAAAAGACAATTATGAACTACGATGCTCGTTTGTTTATTTATGACGCAAACGGTATTGGTGCGGCATTGCGAGACTGGATCAACAAGCCCACTCGTGATCGTGAGTCTGGAATGACTTTGCCTGGGTATGGAATTATTAATCCTCCTGATAGTGCAAAATCAGACCTGATTACTTACACAAAAGACCGCGAAATTTGCTACGAGATTAAATCTGGTGGTAAACAGGGCGAAATGATTCATAAAATATTCTTTTCTCGTCTTAGTAATGGCTCTGTTCGTTTTCTTATTAGAGCAAATGAGGCGATATTGCGGCTTTAGAGAAATAAAAATTTTTTATAGGCTCCAGAACACGTAAAACGCGCAAAACTTGCTCCATATAAGTTCGCGGATTAGATGGAAGAGGAACTTAAAAACCTCATTATCACAGACACAAGCGATAATATTACAAGTACAATGCGAGTTGAAAGACGCAGTAAAAAGATTCAAAAAGACTTTTTCTCTGCGGCAGAATACGGCATTTATGGCGTGTCCACTTACATTGAACAAAAATATTACGCAAAGAAAAATAAGCCCACATTCCGCTGGACTAATGCTGTTTTAATAAGTTGAGGTGAGTAAAATGCCACTTTTTAAAAAATCAGCAAAAAGCGAGCCTCAAATAGATACAGAAAATTTAGCTCGTTTTAAAATCACAAAGGCTGGCATACAGTAGATGTATGCTGATGATTAGAAGGTGCGTGCGGCAGCTGGTAAAGCAACCAGCGGCTCTTCCACGCTACGCTCTCTGACCGCGGATACCTTCACTTCAAACTACTATAACTTGGGTAGTTTGGATATAGTCAGAAAATACTCCAAAGAGGCCTATGATTTTTATCCCGCATATCAGATTTTAATTGATTATCTTGCAAATATGTGTTTATGGAAATACATTTACACTCCACGCAAGGTAAAAGATAAGAAATCTGCGGTAAATTTTGAAGAGGTCTATTAGGAAATGAGCCAGGTAGTTGATGGTATTTCTCTTGAAACTACTGGCCCGCAAATTATAACCAACTTGCTTATCAATGGTGCAGTTTATTTGTATAGTGTTAAACACACTTCTTCAAAAACTGTTACAACAATCCAATTGCCTGTTAAGTATTGCAGACCTGTTGGTTTAACCCAGTTCGGAACCTATCTTTATCAGTTTAATTATCAATATTTTGATTCTTTGAGCCTCTCTGCAGAAGAACTTTAGGTAGTTATGTCTATGTATCCTTCTGAGATGGCCGCTGGATATAAACTTTATAAGGAGAATCCTTCTTTGTATCAATGGCAACAGCTAAACTCCAAGTTTAGCGGCGCGATTCTGCTGAATGATGATGGTTTCCCTACCAAGTTAAGAGCTTTGTTAAACATTCTTCACTACAACGAGTATCTGGAGAATGAATTAACCAAGAGCCAGCAACAGCTTGATAAAATCATTTCTCACAAAATTCCCACTTGGCAAGATCAATTGCTTATGGGAATGGAAGAAATGGCTTCGTTACACAAGTCTATTGCAGACAGGCTGTCAGTTAATAAGCACCTTAAACTTGTTACCACTTTTGGTGATATGGGTGTTTTACCTGTTGGTAAGGACGACACCAAAGAAAATAAGACATTGAGCAACGCATATGATGCAATATTCAATAATGCGGGCGAAAATGCTCATCTTTTCTCTGGAGATTTAAAGGAGTCGGTTGAATTTGCTTCAAAAAGAGATCAATCAATCGTTCTCAAATATGTAAATTAGATTGCAAATTATTTTAATCTGGTTGTAAATAATTTGTTTAATTTTAAAGGCTATCAATGTGACATTCAAATTTTGCCAATTACAATTTATAACTACAGTGATATGATGGAAATGTACCGTCAGTCTGCCACTCTTGGTGCGGGCAAGCTTGAGTTTATTGTTTCTACTGGCACAAAACAATGTCATATTGCCGATAAAATTGAACTTGAAGATTATTTGCGATTGGATAAACTTAAACCTCTGTCTACTTCTTACACACAGACTGAAACCGTTACCGAAACAGAGGAAGTGGTTGAAGAACCTGTTGTTTCTCCCGAAGAAGAGAAAGAGGAAAACACAACTGAAGTGGAACAAGAGGTAGTAACAGAATGATAAGAATACCAACCAATGTTCCCGCTTTTATTCAGTAGGTCGAGGATGCCGGCTCTGGCAAATATTCTAAGGCAAAACTTAGCGTATTTTATCAGGGTCGTACGGCCGATAACCGCATTTTTACAGAGCAGTTTTCCAATGAATTACTGAAAACTTTACCTCTGACTCCTGTTGTTGGTTATTTTTCAAAAGAAAAAGACGACTTTAAGGGACACAATCCTGAACAGTATATTTATGGTGTGGTTCCAGAGTCCGCTACAATCTCTTTTGAAGAAGACGATGCAGGACATAAATTTGCGGTTGTTGATGTCATTCTTTTTACTGAGAGAAATGACAATATTGGCGAAGTTGCGAAAAAGATTGTTGGAAAACAACAGTCCTTGGAACTCAACAAAAACAACCTAAAATATAAGATTAATAGAGACCATTTTGGCCGCTTCGAAAGTCTTGAGTTTATTTCTGGTGAATTTGTTGGTTTGAGTGTACTTGGTGATGATGAAAAACCCGCATTTCCTGGGTCTCACTTCTTTACCGCTGAAGATGCTCCTGAACTTTGCACAAAGCTTGAAACATTCTTGCAGATGCTGAATGATGATGGAGGCAATATGGAAACTTTAGAGATCAAAGAATTCGAAGGACCTCTTGCAAGTTTCATTGAATGGACTGCGCAAGAGACTGAAGAAGCAATTTATGCGGCTTTGGCCCGCAATAATGTCTACGGCTACATTCTTCAGAACACAAGTTCCTACGCTATCGTCCGCTGCTACAATGAAGCAACAAGAGCTGCTGAAGACTACAAGTACCCCGTTACAGTTAACGAAGAGTGCGTTGCAGTTCTTGGCGATCCTGTTCGAGTTTACGGTCGCTTCTACACAGAAGAGGAGATCGAAACCACCGAAAGCAAAGAGATCTTTGCCGAGGAGGAAAAGAAGGAAGAGGAAGATGCGGAGAAAGAACCTGTTGAAGAAACTCCCGCTGAAGAGACTCCTGAAGAAGAGAAAACTTCTGAGGAGAAAACTGAAGAGGAGAAGTTTGCTGAAGAAAAATCTACTGAAGAGGAAGAGCCTTCCGAAGAAAAATTCGTTGAGAAGGAAGAGGAAGAGGAAACTCCTTCCGTAACAGAAGATGACCCCGTAGAAGAAAAAGAAGAAGACAAGCGAGACGAAGAAGAGGAACGTGTAGAAGATACCGCAGATACTCATTCCGCCGCATTGTCTGATAAAACAGAAGGAGAAGAACTTCATGGATTTACCGCATCGGTAGATGGATCTACCCCAGAAGCAGTAAAGTTCTCTAAAGAAGAACTTGTAGATGCTTTGGCCGCGGCGCTTAAGATTGTCATGAATGACAATGATGGAGTTGTTCCCGTTGTAACCCGTTTCGTAGAAACTACTCCGGCTTATGATGAAACCAATCCGGAGCATGTAATAAAAAAATATTCTAAATGAGGTGCTAATTTAATATGATTACTCGTTTAATGCCTAAATTTAAGGTACTTGAGCCTAGCAATCTGACTGGTCTTAGAAATGGCCACGTGCTCGCTCAGATGCCCGTTGCAGCTGACATCACCGTCAAGACTGTAGGTGAGCACAAGTTCATCGAGAATGGTCTTTTTGTTGGCCTGAATGCAGAAGGCAAGATTACTAATCTTGACGATGCTACAAGTAAGCAGGTTTTCGTTCACTTTGACGAAGAGCTCTCCACTATTCTGGATGCTGCTTGCTACTATGCTACTCCTGTCGAGGAGTCTGAAGAAACTTATATCCGTGCCGTAGCTATGTATGTTGGTGACACAGTTGTAACTGACAACTATGCTGGCGAGCTTACTACTGCTAAGTATGCAAAGGTTGTTGACGGTGTTGCTACCCTCCAGACCGCTGCTGATGAGAGCTCCCTGTTTATCGCTAAGGCTACCACTCTTCCCACTGGTGAAGCAGCTGTAGAATTAATGCTCTACAAGTAATTTAAATTGAGAGGTATAATATAAATGGCTACTGTAACTGAATTAAAGACTCTGATTAAGAGTGCTCTTACTCCCGCATCCGCTAATTTCAGCGCAGACAATGCACTGGTTGAGGCTATTTGCGAGACTTATGACCTCCGTAACGCTAGTGCTCGTGAGATCCGCGCTCACCAGGCTGAGGTTTTTGCTCTGATTGAGGAGCAGATTGAGGCTGTTCTGCCTAAGGCAGTTGAAAACATTGTAGGCGGCTTTGCTGAGGTTAAGACCTTCGCTTATGACGCTGAGCCTGTTTTTGAGCTGAAGGGTATGGGCAAGGCTCGTGCTCGTATGGGTATCGTTCCTGGCGCACGTGCTGGTATTTACAAGGCTAGACGCCTTGACAACAAGTATGTTTCCGTTCCTGTAAAGGTTGAGACCGTTGCAGTTATGGTTACTCTTGAGGAAATTCTGCTTGGTAAGATGTCCCTCGCAGAGCTCATGGCTAACATTGCTAATGGCTACGCTGAGCTGATTTACATCAATGCTATTAAGGCTCTCCGCACCGCTAAGACCCTTGCTCCTGCAGCTAACTGCAAGACTGGTAGTGGTTTTGATGGCGCTGCACTTGATGGCCTGGTAAGCATCGCTAGAGCTTACGGTTCTCCCGTTATCATGGGCTTCCGTTCTGCTCTGTCTAAGATCAACAATGGTGCAGGTTGGGATAATGTAACTCCTAACATCTCTGCAGCTGATGCAGATGACATCCGTAGAGCTGGCGTTATTGCTATGTATCACGGTGTTCCCGTAGTTGAGCTTCCTAACTACCTGGTTGACGAAACTAATTCCGGCTTCGTATTCAGCGAGGGCGATATCTTCGTTCTTCCCGCTGAGTCCCGTCCTGTAAAGGTTGCTATGAAGGGTGACCTTGTAATCGTAGAGAACCAGCATGCTACTGGCTCTATGGAGCAGCAGGCTCACCGTTTGATGGGTGTAGGTCTTGTACTCGCTAACAATGTTTGCGTTTACACTGACAGCTCCATCTCTGGCGGTATTGCTTAATTGATTTAAAATTGAGGGTGAGTGAAATATCTCACCCTCCCCAAAACACAAGGAGAAAATAAATGGCGCGCGAAACCCAAAATTATTATGATATTGTAAAACTTTGTAAAGGTGGGCTGGTTCTTAATTTGCCTTCTCACGACTCCACTGTTCTTTCTCGCAGAATTGAGTTCGCTCATAATGTAGATAAGATCAGAGTTCCTCGTACTCATGCACTCGGTATTTTTATTGATGGCACTCTTGAAAGAATGTATAAGGAAGGCTACTTTAAAGTAGAGCCCGAAGCTTTTTTTAACGCAGAGATTGAGGAGATTTTCTTTCCTATTCAGGGAGTTGCAGAGACCTTTGATGATGAAATAGTTACCAAAGCTCTGATGTCTGGTAATAGAATGAAGATTAAGGAGATTATTGGCACAAGTGCTGTTAATCGCGACAAGGTATTAAAGATTTCTAAGGAAATTCAGGCCGATCTATCCGTTGCAATGATTAAAGATCTTGAAAAGATTTTTGGGGTAGAGTTAATGGTCGATGATGCAGAATAATTATTGGACTAAAATATTATATCCGGTTTTTCTCGCTGGCATAGACAGTTGTACTTTTGCTTCTTTAAGTGACCAAGACCTGTAGCAAGAACTTGATTTTCTTGCGCAGCGTGCTGTTGCACAGTTCAAATTTCCTCATATTAATTTGAGCTATGGTTTTGATGAAGAGCTTGAAGACAGCGGCACAGAAAAGGGCTATTACTTTAATTCTGAGATAACTTTCAAGGAAATAAATGTAATAGTTGCTTGGATGCGCGCGTTTTGGCTTGAGTTCCAACTTGCAAGAGAGAAAAACTACCAAAATCTTTATGCAGATAAAGATGTAAAAGCATTTTCAAGTGGTAATTTAATCAGTAGTATTTTGAAAGCATATGAGAGCGCTGTAAAGCACGCTCGAAAAGTTGAGGAAGAATACGGTAGAGTTACCATTGATGGTGTGCCTGCGATTGGAGCGATAAATGTCTAAATTTGGCACCTTCCGCAGAAAACATGAAGTGTCTGAGTCCTGTCAGCAGAAATATGAGAGTTCTTTCATTTTTGAAGGCACTGGTTCGGCAGTGATTCATCACTTTAGACCCAATAGAAATAAGAAGGCCGCAATTATCTTAACCGATAAAGAAGGCCCCGACATTTCTATTATTTTCACTTTGAAAGAAAATAAAGAAGATATAAACCTTCAAAAAGGTGACTATTATTCTTGGGAAGATAAAATATATTTTGTTTATGAAAATGTCGACCTTGTAAGAGAGGCGAATTTCATTAAACAAAAGAGCTATCAATGTAATGTGCAGTTTGAAGTTGCGGGAAAAACCTATTATGGATACTTCGTTTCTTCGTTACAACGTTACGCGGACACGCTACTTCAAAAAAATATTGTTATAAGCGATACCGACAAGCCAGTGCTTATTTTGCCGCACTCCGATTGGATTTGCAAAGACAAGAAGATTGTGATTGGTAAAAAGCCTTATCGTATTGTTTCTTATGATGATATGACAAATGCGGGAATTGTTTATGCATCTCTTGACCGCGATTTCATTTCTGATGAAGGTGATCCAGCAGTTGATGTGAACAGAGTCCGCGCAGGTGATGAAGTAACTGTTGCAATTTGCAATGGTTATTTTGATACAGATTTTGAAGTAGAAATTATTGATCTGTCTCTTGATAGCGTAACTTTTAGAATGCCTTTTGGCATTGACAAAATTAAAGTTTTCTCGCGAGATGAAGAAGGAAACAGTGTTGTTAAAGAAGTGGAGGTTACTTTATAATGTTCGAGAGAATAGAAAAAGCACTTTTCGCCATTAGAAGCGTTATTCTTAATGACGAGGAGATCCGCAAGCTGATTTATAACACTGAGTTTAATCCTCTTGCGGGCGAACTCCCCTCAATTGAGGATACGCTACCTTATGTTACAATGAAACCATTTCTTACCTTTGATAATGAAGAAGGATACACAAGAAATGTTGAGTTGAACATTTATGTAGCACTTGGCAGCAGCGAAGATGATGTTGCTTCTGCCGCTGTTAGAATTAATATCGTCGTTAACCGTGACAAGTGGGAGATTAAAGATGCAATCCGCCCGTTAAGAATTGCGGATAAGATTGTGGATTTATTGGATATGGAAACACATATCACTTCAAATCCTCTTATGTTCCATTCTGTTACTGAATTGGTTGTTGATGATAAATTAGCTGGATATAGCGTACTGTTCGATATTGCGGATGGTATTGCTACAATAAATAAGTTTTAAGAGGTAAACAATAAATGGCAAATGTAACTTTTGACCAGTTGATGAAGGGCTTTGGCGTCGTTACTGTTATGAATGCTACTATTTATAAATTAAATGAGGGGCATAGTTATGTTGGACGCGGAGCTTGTCCTCACGGTGGTGCAAGTGGTGAAGCTTTAAGACCTAGTGATTTTTATTGCACAGGCCTTTATCTTGACACTCTGAAGATTGCTAACCTGAACCAGGAAGGTCCTACAAAGACTATCACTGGTGGTCAGTATGCAAACCCCCTGATTAAATATGGTAAAACCATGACTTGCGAGATGCAGGACGCTCTCGGCCGCCAGGCAGTTATGACTGAATTCTTTGGTTGTAAATACGACAAGGACACTGAAACTCTTTCTATTGGTGATACATTCCCCGGTCCTTTTGCGATTGAAGGAGACACTTTCTTTATCGATCAGAAGAGTGGTGAGCAGGTTTCTGTTCATATCTTCATCCCTCAGTTCATTCCTGATGGTATCCTTAACCTTACCCAGGACGCTGAAGGCGATGCCACTGTATTCGACCTTAACGGCACTCTCGGCATGACAGAAATTGTCGTTATCGATAAAGAGGGTCAGGAAGTCAAGGAGCAGGAGTCTGACAAGGCTAAGACTGAGAAAGTCTTCTACCAGATTAGATCTACTTCTTGGTTTGAGAACGCAGTTACTTATCCCACTGATCGTAAAGACGCAGAAGATAACTATCATGAAGAGGGGACAGAACATGATGATTCCCCTACTGGTGAGTAATCCAATAATAAAAATTTTTCCCTCAGGAGCTTAGCCTCCTGAGGTTTTTATTTCCCCAAAAACTTGACAAATAGAACAAAATATGTTATAATATAAATATAAGATGGAGGTTGTCTATGAACAAATTATATGAGTTTGGCGGTTTAGCGACCGTTACTTTAAAAACAAAAGTCCCCGTTACCATTGGGGGAAAAGAATATGAAGCAGGCGAACCATATACTGTAATGGACGATGTAGAGGTTTCCTTTACATATAAGCCTATTTCGTCTGAGTCGTCTGGCAAAAGGACGGTTTATTCGGGGCAGGAAGCGTATCCTACCTCAATCGTTTTAGATAAAGTGCCGATGCAGACAAAAATCCATGACTTAATTTTTTAGCCCTATGACACAGAAATGCTTGTGCATACTGAACGGCTTATTTTGACCGCGAGAGATGGAAAAATTATTTTGCCAAAATAGCCGCGAAATTTTGAGTCTGTTTTTGTTTATGATATGGGATATTCTAAACAAACTAAAACTGCGCTAAATGATAATATTTTAGAAGGTGAATTTGCGGAAAAAGAAGCATATTTTGTATTCTTTGAAGTAGAGGAGCCTGCCCATGTTTATAGTTTAGACACTCCAAGATTGCCTTATTTTTCAATGGAGATTGAATTAAAGGGTAATGTGGACAAAAAACCTGGTTGTGGTTTTATTTGTTTTGATGCGGTGTCTTTACAAGCAACGCCGAGCTTAGATATTGCAGTACAAGATGTAGAAAATTCTACATTAAGGTTTAATCCTATTTATACCAATCAGAAAAAACCTTATTTTGGATTACAAAAGAGGTGATGAACCTTGGCTGAAAAAAACAAAAAAAATAGCGGGCCGGTCGCAAAAACCAGTAAAGCCGCTGTTGATAGTATCGCAAATTGGGTCTCTACTAATTATAGCACGCTTGCTCAAAAGTATTATTTACATACAACAGATAGATATTTTTCTGTAGCAGCCATGTCGATTTATGAAAAATTACAGACTAAGAAAAAATATTATCGACAATTCACATCGAAAAAATTAAAAACAATAATAGATATCTGTGAACAAAAAGAAGAAGAAATTTATGAAGTGCTTTTTGGAAACAGTGATTGTAATTTTGGAAGAAAGAAAATGCAAGAATGGCTTTCGGCTATGTTATCCACCTCTTCTGATTTGTCAACTTTGATAGCTCTTAGAACTCTCCAAACGCAATTATATTTTAAAGAGACGGAAAGCGCAGAAGCAAGAAAAGTTTTAGAAGACGGAGCAGAATCAATGTTTTAGACGATATAGAAAACAATACAAGATGAAAATGCTCCCGAGATTATAAGAAAAAGATTTTAGACTTTTTTATCACGAATTTTTAAAAAACAGGTTTCTGATATAGATTATGTATAGTTATTAGAGTCCTTAAAAAATCGAGATGAAAAAACTATTACTTAGCTTCTTTCCGCAAGTAAAGAAGCACTAGCAAGTGAAGGTTTTTTAGCTGAACCCTTTTTTGTTGACCTGGTTAATAAGGCCATAGAAAAAAATCCAGAGATAGTAAAACGAATAGGCGATAAATATATTGGAGCAGAACTTTTTGGTAGAGAACTTGGAGCAGGAAAACAGGGTTCTACTGACGTAAAAATTACTATAGGTGATATAGAATTTGGTGTGAGTCTTAAATTACAAAGGACAGTATCGGGTTTTTCGGGATAGAATACATGGGGTGGCTTTATGTTCAAAAAAACAGAAGGTAGCTTCAGCAGGGACAATAAAACAGTAAATGATATAGTAGAATACCTTGGGAATAGTGTTCCGGGGAGTGATTTATTTTATATAAGAGATGGAAAATTTTTACAAGAACTTAGATATCTTTTAACTAATATGCGCACTACGAGAACGTCTTTTATACGAGGTAATAAAAATAAAATTTATACAGAAGTTTACGAAATTGCTTACTTAAAAAGATTAATTTTTAGTGTCTTTGGCGAAGGTTCTAGCGGAGACACTATCGATTTAGATGTTTTGCCAATATTTTTAGTTAGTGGTGATCAATTTATAGCGAGCGCAGAAATTGCCAGATATTTATTTAAAAAAGTCGGCTCGCATACTTTAACAGGCAATACATGGACTCTTCCTGATATTTACCCAGGCGGCATTATAAAACAAAAGAAAGAAGTTTTAAAAGCTGCTTTACAGAAAAGAAAAGAAGGTGGGGATTTCGTAGATCCTCAAGATGGTCTTTATTATAGATTGCTCACAGAAGATGAAGCGGCAATTAATTTATTTAAGAGCCTCTACAACAATACTTCTCTAGCCTGTAAAGTGCAATATAAAGCGATTTTATCATCTGTAAAAAGGAGTGGACTATGACCTTTCAAGATAACTTTTCCCGCGTACTCCTTTTATCTGAGTCGCCTGTATTCTTTTACCTTGATGACCCTTATCTTGTTGAAACTACAACAATAACAATGAGATTTCTCACTATACAAGAGACTCTTACAGATCCATATATACAGACAACGTTAAGTGTTTTAAACATGATTAGCGATGATATAAAAGAAAAGCTCAAAATGCCAAACTGTTCTTCAGTCTGGGAATTACTTAAAACATTAAAAACATATGGTGGAACAGATCAAGTTTCACGTCACTTCAATTATTTTTGTGAAAAAATTTTTGGAGATCAATTTGTATCCACAGATAGCGGATGGAAACTTGGCATTTTTGAACTTGATGAATAGCTCTTCGAGCGCATATCAGAAATTTAGTTAATCGCATCGGGACTTAAAAAATACGAAGATCAAAATAACGGAAAAATTAAAAAACCTCGTACTATGATCGAGCAAGAGGAGCGCATTAGACGAATCAAATCTCGTGCAAAGAATGGTAATCCTCTAGACGATGGATACGATAATCTAATGAAAATGTTCTTGCCGATTAATTACGAGCTTGGATATACATTTGAACAATTGTTTCAAATGAACCAATATCATGTTTTGGCACTGTAGCAGCAAATAAGTAAAATTGTTCGCTACGATATTCAAAAACGCCAAATCATGAGCAAAAAGAAAATTACCTATATTACAGGAGATTAAAAATGACTAATACACAACTCTTAGAGCTTTTCAAAACTATTGCTGAAGTTGATAATTGTTTTGATCGCGAAATTATGCTTAAAAAAGCTAAAAAACAATACAAGAAAAGCTATTTTTACAGAGAAACAAAGATGAATATTCATCGCGCTTATGCGGTTTTTACGCTATCTGGATTAAGCAAAATTGCCGCAATTTTGAGCAGTCCTATTCTGTCTGCTTTTGCGAAGGGCGATGTTAAGGCAATTATCGAGCAGATTGAAGAAGGCATCAAAAACTTTGACAAAGCTTCTCTTGACGGAATTATCGCTTATGTTAATGATAATTTTAGCACAGACCTTGAAGCCGCTCGTGCTTTAATTGGTGAATACAAAGGAGTTGCAGAATTGCTCTTAGGCTCCTTGAAATAAGAGGTGGTGAATAATGGGAGCAAATAACTCCACAACTTATACAATAGACTTTAAAGCCCAATTTGATGATTTAAAAAGGCTTCAATAGACAATTCAAGGTATTTCTGAAAGTGCAGATTTTAAACTTGATGACAAGCTAAAAGGGCAAATAAGTTCTTTAAAAATGGATTTTGGTAGCGCAATGCAGTCCTTGGAACAGGATATGCAAAAGGGGCTACTTACTCCTGAAAAAGCGAAGACATATACATCACTTTTTTAGGGGCTAATTACTTAGGCACAGACTCTTTAGCAAGACCTTTCAAAAACGAGTTTTGGCGAACAACTTCAAAAAGATATTAAAAAAGTAGATAACCAAATTAGTAATTTAAAGGCAAAAATTGCAAAAAAGACTGGTACAGAAGGTTATAGACCTGAACTTGATGATCAAGGTAATGCTATTGCTATGCAGGCTACACCGCAGCAATAGGCAAAAACTTGGCAGAGTCTGACCAGAGGTCAGACAGGTTTTGATACTGCGGCAAAAGCGCAAGAAGCTCTTAACCAGGGACTCGTCGAAGAAGAACGACAAAGACAACTATTATTAGAGCTTTTGGAACAATACGACATTCAAGTAAAGAATGATCAAGCCCTTGCTGTATAGACTTATAATGCAAATAAAGATGGTGCAAAAGCAGAAATTGATGCCCTGCAAGAGAAAATTCAGCTCAGGGATCAGCTAAAATCTGGAATAGAAGGAACGCCGCAATATCAACAACTTCAAGAACTATCTAAAGCAGCAACTGATGCAAAAGTTTCTTTAAGTGCGGCTGCAGATTCCACTGGCGATTTTAATAAACAGCAAAAAAAGACAACTACAACAGTCGAAGACAATACAGAAGAACTAAAAAAGAATGCGGATACGACTAAAAAGACTATAGGTCAGGTATTCTCATTCCGAATGGCTTTACAAGCACTTCGTCAACTTTTACAAAGTTCCATTCAAACTATAAAAGAAATGGATGCCGCGCTTACGAACATGACGGTCGTTACTGACTTAACTCGTAAACAGGCACAAGAACTTACAACAACATTCTCTGCATTAGCAAAAGAGACAGGTACAACAACAACTGAAATTGCGAATATGACAACTTTGTATTTGCAACAAGGTAAAACACTTGCTGATGCAATTACATTAACTGAAACCGCAGCGAAAGCGGCAAAAATCGCAGGTATTAGCGGTCAAGAGTCTATTGACCTTTTGACTAACGCGATGAACGGCTTCCAGTTAAAGGCTGAAGAAGCTCTTGCAGTTTCTGATAAATTCGCGGCTCTGGCAGCTGCATCTGCAACAGACTACGAGGAAATGGCTACTGCGTTAAGTAAGGTAGCATCTCAGGCAAACCTGGCCGGTATGTCTATGGACTTTACTCTGGGTCTGCTTGCAAAAGGTATTGAAACAACTCGAGAAGCGCCTGAAACAATCGGTACCGCGTTAAAAACTATCATCGCGCGTATGCGTGAGATTACTGACTATGGTGAAACACTTGAAGATGGCTCTGACATTAACCGAGTTGAAAAAGCACTGGACGTCGTCGGGGTTAAACTTCGTGATGAGGCCGGTCAGTTTAGAGACCTCGAGTCTGTATTAACCGAGGTTGGTGGAAAATGGGATACATTAACGACTAACCAGCAAGCGAATGTTGCGGTTGCATTAGCGGGTACTCGTCAGCAGTCTCGTTTGATTGCTATGATGCAGAACTTCGACCGCACACAAGAATTAGTTAATATTTCCATGAATTCTGCTGGTGCGACAATTGCTCAGCATAGTAAATATATGCAGGGTATGGAAGCGGCCACAAGTAAAATGACCGCGGCATATCAGTAGTTAATTACGAATTTACTTAATAGTGACCTTATTATTGGGGTTATTAATACAGCTTCAAGTGCCTTGGAAACATTATCTGAGAACACTTGGATAATTTATACCGCTATGGGAGCGATACTTGCTCTTTCTGGTCCTCTGCTTGCCAATAAGGCAGCTGAGCTGGTACTTACCACAAAAGAAATTGCTCTTAGCGCAATTAGTATTTTTTCTAAAAAAGCGGAAACAAAAGCAATAAATGAGCAAACTAAGGCAAAACTAGCAGAGACAGTGGCTGAAAAATCGGTCAACGCGGAAAAAGAAAAAGAAATTGCTCTTACCACAATATTAAACGCTCTTAAAAACGCGGATCCCATTTACTTTATTGTGGCTGCTGTTGTTGCGCTTGTTGCAGCATATATTATGTTAAATAAAGAGTCAGAAACGGTTGTTAATTTCATGCAATCTATGAAGAATCTTTTTAGTACTCTCGGACAGATTCTGGGCTCTTTGCTTAATATTGTGATGTCTTTGGTAGAAGTTATCTTTTAGATCCTTGAACCTGTTTTAGATTTAGTCTTTACCGTTCTTGCTGCAGCATTAGATTATGTTGAGTCTTTACTTAAACCAGTAATGTTGCTTATAAATGTTATAGCAAAACTTGTTGAGGGTTTTGTTAATTTCAGCAGCTAGCTGATTGATGGCTTTAAAAACTTTTTAAATGACCTTGGTTTAACCGAAGATGTTTTAGAAAGAATATTTTTATTTATTATGTCTTTTGCTACTGGCAACATTTTTGGTATATTATCCGCAATTTTTGGCCCTGAAGAATTTGAAAAGCAGATGGACGAAGCTCTGGAAGCAATTGAAGAGTTCTTTATGACCAGCGAACAAAAAGTTGAGAAGTATGCTGACAATATTGTAAAAGCACAAGAAAAAATTTATGCAGCGAATGAAACTAAAAAAACCTTAGACCCCCTGCTTGATGAATACGATGAGTTAAGTAAAAAAGCTAATAAAACCACAGAAGATTTTGAGAGACTTAAAGAAATCGAACAGTCTATCGGCGAAATTGAGGGCGGCAAATTTAAGCGAGAAGATGGCACTGTAGATTTTGAGGCTGCTGCATAGGCCTTAGAAGATGCCGATACCATTATTAAAGACAACACTGCCGTAGCTTATAGAGAAGCTCAAGCCGCACAAAAACTTCTTAAAAAAGGGACAAAAGCATCAGCAGAAACAATAAAAACAATCAAATCTGGTATTTCTCAAAAATGGTTACAAGACACTCTTGGCAGCGAACTTGAAGAAAATATCAAGGCAAATGTTATTAGTGGTTTTGAAGCTGCTATGAAACAATTGAGCGAAGAGCAACTTGCTACTTTTACTGAAGACGACCAAAAGAAACTTTATGATGGTATTGTAGAAATGCAAGAAATTCTTGCAGATCAAGATGCCGAATTGATAGATAAACTTGAAGTTTATGAAAAACATTTGGCAGAAATGCCGGATGAAGCTCGAGATGCTTTTAAGGCTATTTACTAGTCTTATGCAAATTATAGCGACTTAATTGGTACAATAGGGTCGCAGGCTGGAAAGAAGGAAGCCTTTGACTCGATAGCCAAACTTGGTCTAAGCTCCACCTCTTATGAAGAAATGCAGAGCAAATGGCTTGAAGGAGATGAAAATCGCACAAAAGAGCAGTTTGATGAAATTCTTGGGAGCATCCTCGCAAAAGGCGGTTCGAGAGAAGAAATGGTAGCTGCACTTCTTCAAGTTGCTGGCGCAGGCGAAGATAACCAAGAAATTCGTAACGCTTTTGAAAAAAATCTTACTAAAGGTCAGCAAAATGCGATAGAAGAATTAACAAAAGCAGTGTCTAAATCTGACAATATAATGGAGCTTCAAGAAAAGATGCTTACCGGCGGACTTTCTGCCGAAGAGTTGCGTTAGATTGGCCAAGATTATGAAGACATTCTCGGTGTTGATAACAACTGGGAAAAATTCCAAAAAGGCGAGCTGACCCGACAGGACTTAATCAATTAGGCGCGTGCAAAAACTATTGAAGAACTTAAGATAGAATTGCAATTTGCCAAAGCAAATGGTGAAGCAGACTCTTTTAGAGTTTAGATTTTGGAGCAAGAATTAGAGCAACTTAAATACGCCCATCTTTACGCTACAGAGCTTTGGAAACAATATTACAATCAGACTGAAGAACAAAAGCGTCAAATTCGCATTACTGCAGAGCTTGAACGCGCGCAGAAAGATTATGAAAAAGCCGCAACTAAATCTGCAAAAACACGAATTGCTCTTTTACATGAGCAGCACGCATTGTATCAAGCACAAATTGCAGATGCTGAAGCACTGCTCAATAATGAAAATTATTTAACGGCTCTTGAGAGAGGCGCTGTCGAAATTGTTAATGGTGAAATTATCATTGACCAAGAAGCGTTAAAACAAGATCCGGATGCTCCTTGGGTAGCTTGGGTAAGTGATTATTAGGACTTACTTAAAGAAGCCTATAATACAGTTAAAGAAGCTAAAGAAGCTCAAGAAGCGCTTATCGAAGAATACAAATCAATTCTTCAGGAACAGTATGAAAGAGAGAAGGCAGCATGGGAAAAGTTGCAAACTTCTTTTGATGAATATTGGGAGAAGATTGATAAGAGAGATGAAGAAGTCGAATATATAGAGAATCGCGAATCTTTGTTAAGACAAATTTCTGCAGCATCAGGCGGGTCTGATACAGCAAGTAAGACCTTGCGCAAAGACTTATTGCAAAAATTGCAAGAGCTGAATGAAGAAGAGCAAGACAGACGTCGTGAAGATATGCGCGATGATGTGCAAAAGAGAATTGAAGACCATGTGGCTAGCATTGATAAAAAAATTGAGGCTATCCCTGGACTTAATTTAGCACAGACATTAAAAGAACTTGGCGCAGAAGCGCTTGGTGAAATTACTTTTGTTTATGGCGAAAGAGGTCACGGAACAATTCTTTCAGATGGCAAACAAGTAACCGCCTTTGCGAGTGGTGGTCTCGTAGATTATACTGGTCCTGCATGGGTTGATGGTACCAAACGCAATCCTGAAGCATTCCTTAGCGCAACAGATACAGCACTTATTCAAAGGCTTGTAAACAGTCTCTATGAAGAAGGCACCGCAGTTGGAGGCGTAACAATTACGAATTTGAATATTCACACAGATCATTTGGATAATAATCAAGATTTTGCTAACGCCGGCAGATTTCTTGCAGAAGAATTTAAGAAGGCAATGGATAAACGGGGGATAAGACGAAATGCCAGCAATAAATAATGTTTATGGTTATGTTGATAATTATATGTATTTCTCTTTTGCGGGAAAACATTCAAGTCAATATAATCTGTTTATGATTAATGAGGGAGAAGATTTACAATTTTATAGTGATCTTTCTTCTTCAAGCGATTATACATCCCCTGCATTTTAGGAAGTAACATATCATCTTGGTACATATAATACACAAAAGACAATATCAAAGAGATGCGCGGCGAAGGGTCTTTCCTTCGCTGCGTGCCAAGATATGTTGAAGTGGTTAAAACCAGGCACAACAGGTATATTAGTTTTTGATAACAATCCTTATTGGGGGTATACCGTTGTTTTGGAAAGTGTTTCTGATACAACTTTTTATACCGCAGAAGAAGGATATATTATTGAATTTGAGTTGAATTTTAAGACAATTGGAAAATACTATGCGACAGGAATTCGCACCCCTTATTTAGACGATCTTTCTTTGGGGGACGAAAATGATTACAATCCTTATAGAGCTTCTTTGGCGAATGAATATGGAATTATTGAAATAGTAAGCACAGATTTAATAGAAAGTTATGCAGACGATGTCTCGGAAGAACCTGAAAAAGAGCCTAATAAAATTGTCCTTTATCTATGTCCTATTGCGAATGAATATATGTTCTTTAATTTAAAAGATTTCAATTTTGTGGGCTTAATTGACGACGAGCGGACATATATTATTGAACTCTCTGTTGATGACGAAATTGTAGCCCATTATGAATTTAAATTTTCGAATAATGCACAAAAAGACAGTTCTCTAACTTTGTCTTATTACGGAGAGAATGGCCTTTGGATTTCCGAGGGTGAAGTTTCAAATGTTATCTTTGAAAAGAGTTTAAAAGAAAATGAATTAGTATATGGTTATACTTCTCCTGTTAAAATCTCTTGCACCCCCCCTCGGACTATTAATAATGATAATGATTTTAATAGCCTTTTCCTAAGTAGCGAAGAACAAGCAGAAGATTGTTACCACAGAGCTGTGTTTAAGAGTATAGCAGTACACAAACCAGCGACTTATTGGGATGAGCAGGACAGTGTATTTGACTGTTGGTTCTCTTCTGACACAACTATTTATGACGAAATTTCTTATCAGGAACCAATAGATTCTGCACAAGTCACATTTGACGGAGTAGGTTCTCCAGAAGGCCCTTAGATTATTACTGCAGGCTATGCAAATAAAATCGTTCTCTCTATTAAAGAAAATGTTCCAGATGGCAAAGAGGAAAGTGCAGAATTAGCAATCAAAGGAGGTTCTGTTGAAGTTTATCGCTTCAACACGATTTAAGTATGAAGAGTTTTAAACTTTATATTAAAAAAGGACGCTCACGTATTCTTGTTACAGAATTTGACAACCTCAAGCATGAAAGCTATTTTAACGCACTTTCGACTTTTGACGAAAATCTTTCTTGCGAAGAGAACGATAAATATCAATTAACTTTTTCACTTTCAAAAACTATCCCGTAGATTGGCAAAAGTGGAGAAATGGAATATGCTCTCAACCCATATTTTCCGCTTTTGTCCTTCGGGGCAAAAATTATTCTTGAACTCGATGAACTTGATGAAATTGAGTTTGTTATAACGGGTATTTCGCCAAAAACAGGCAAAAACGGAGCAATTTTAGAATATACCGCGCAAGATTCTTTGTCTTATCAGTGGAGTCGTCGCAGACTCGGTTATTCTTACACCAACAGTTTTGCTGATGATGAAAATGCTCCTGGTCCTGAAACGATATATGAAATTGCGCGAAAAGTTATTGATGAAACATATATGTGGATTGACGGCTGGTCTTTGGCCACTGTCCCAGATGATAATTTGTCAAAAGAAAAATTTACTTTATCTGTTTAGGATAGTAACCCATATAATGTGTTAATTGAGGCTTGCACTACAATAAATGCGTACATGAAAGTAGATTTTAGACAAAAGAAAATTTCTTTTATTCGCAAAGATACTATCCCATTTTCTGGCTATCGTTTTAGGCCTGATGTCAATATGGTTGATTTTAAGCCTGACTTTTCAGCTGATGATATGGTAACCGTACTTCATGTAAAGGGCGCCGAAAATGAATATGGCGAGGTTCTATCTCTTGTTCCCGCGATTCCTGAGGCTATTGAAATGTGGTTAACAGACCATAAAACAGATTGGATGGAACGGAACATTGACGAAGTCTTTTCAGAGACAGACCAGACCGGTAAGGAAACTCAATATACTTTTTGGGAATGGATTGAAAAAGAGTCCACAAAAGAATGTCTTTGGCAAATAGTGGATTCGCTGTCTTCAAATTTGGATCCTGACTATTTAACAGAAGAAAAGAAAAAGGAATACGATAAACAGGTAAAATTGATGAAGGACTTTACTACTATTGCTAATAAAGTCCCCTATCTCGGCCAATTTATTATTAATCTTGACTTTTTTAAACATTGTGGCGAAATTTTAGATGCAGAAAAAGGGTCTTTGGACAATGTTCTTAAATAGATGCGAAATTGCAATGTGTTTTTAAGATTTTATAATGCTTTAAAATATAAATTATTAAGTAATATAGGCCTACAGCTTGTTAAAGTAGAAGAATATGCTTTTCAAATTAAAACAACTGAAGAAGCCATTGCAGAAGCTGAAGAGACTATTAAAGAATATGAAGGCAATGAAAATCAATGGGCTTTGCTTGAGCAAGCAAGAGAAAATAAAAGAGTAGCAGAAGAGACAAAAGCATAGGCCATCGCAGATTTTGATATGTCGATGAAAGACTTGATCGCCTTATTAAAGGAATTTTATGGCTTTGCGGTAAGCGTCGGGACAAAAAGTTGTCCGGAATATGACCATTATGTCTCAAGACTCTCCGCTTATAAAGAACTTCTAAAAGATTGGGAAAGGCAGGCTCGCATCGCCCGAAAAAAATATGGCGATATATTGAAGCAGGGTTAGGTTGATAGTTTAGTAATATACCATTGGAAACAAAAAGTTGCTGAAGCAGAACAATCTGTTAAAGATTATAATAGATATATTGCAGCATACAATCTCATACTTGATGGAATAGATGTGATAGAAGGCGGAAAGCCATATACAAAAGTTAAAGGATGGAATGATTATAGCGGAGAGTAGACTTTTGAAATTACTATTAATCAGCGCATTTCCGAACTTGAAAAACAATCTGCTTTAATTTGGCGCACATTCTACGTTCTCTTTGGTGATTACATTATTGAGGGTGAATATTCTGACGATACAGAAATAGATTCTATAAGTTTGTTTAACCAAGCAATTTCCCATTTTGAGTCTTTGCATCATCCAATTCAAAATTATAGTTTTGAGGCTCTTGACCTTTCAATCCTTGAACCTATCGCAATTCCTCGGCTTAGCGTTGGTAGTAAAATTAAAGTTTTTGACCCTATGATTAATTTAGGCGAAAAGCTTCTTTATGACGACGAAGGCAATGTTGCTGGTATTGAGGCTACCCTTAACGACATTTCTTATACAAACTATGATATGACAGTTTCTTCGTTGTCTTACCCATTACGAAATGCGGAAAAAGTGTCTATCTCGATTGAGCAAATTATACCTTATCAAATTCTGCTGGAAAAGATGATAATGCAGGTTAAATAATAAAAAAGAAGAGGAGACTTAACATCTCCTCTTTTTCCATTAAAAAAGTTTCTGGGGCGTTTTTTCTTTCATTTTGTCTGCCGCATATTTTCCAATTAAAATTGCTTCTGCAACATCATCACTAACTTTTACACCGTACATTTTCTAAACAAGTTCAACAGCCTTCATTTTTTCTTCAATGCGTTTTTTGCCGTCAATCATAAAATGTTTACGCCAAACCTTGCTTAAAACAAGGTCAAAAGCAATATTGTTTTCTCTTGCCGCAGTTACGGAGCTGCCCAAGAGCATAGACAAAACCTTAAAAACATAAACATTATTCTACTGCTAAATGTCTTCGAACATAATAAAATCTGGTCGCCATTTTTTAATAATTTCATTTACTAAAAAGTGTCTATTTTTTACAATTCGGTCTATCGTTTCACCATAAAATCTATACAAATTATAATAAACTAGCTTTCCGTTATCAAAAACTGACACACCCATGTTTTCTGTTGCATTATCAATAGCCACAAGTCGATGACCAATTTTTACGGGAATTTCGTCACGCAATCTCGAACTATCTTCTCCCGCGCATTCCTGACAACAGAAACGAGCATCTCGTATAGTTCTGTAATTGGCTTCTGTCTTGTGTCCTTTTGAGCATTGCAGTCTTAAAATGGTATCCAAATTTTTATATTCATCAACATTCTCGCAAGAAAAACCTTTTTCGCCCAGTGTCTTTAAAATTTCTTCTTTAGATATTCTCATTTTCTCAGTTGTGCAAGCTATTGGAAGTCCGAAATCGCGGCCAAGAGCTCTGCATTAATATTAGTCATGCAGCTCAAAACTCGCAGTATTTCAGCATTCAGGCGGTCAATTCTCTCCTGTCCGCAAGTTGCAAAATTTGTTAATTGTAATTCTCTTAATAGAGTTTGTTCATCCATAGATTAAAACCCCACATCTTCTTCCTGTCCTTTCATACAGGAGTAAATTTGAATAAGAGCAGCGGCGTCACTTAATGCGCTATGCGCTTCATATTCAATATCATAAAAAGCAGCAATAGTTCCTTGTTTTAAATTGGGGACACTAATTTCTCCAGCCTTGTTCATTCTGCGCGCGAGAGCAAGTGTGTCAATAACATCATACTGCGGCAGTTTTGTGCCGTATCTCTCACATTTTGCGTTAATAAAACTAAGGTCGAATGATTTGCAGTTATGCCCAATAATAGTGATATTGCGCTTTTGACTCAACCATTCTGTAAAGTCAAACAACACCTCTTTTTCGGAACGACAATTGCGCAGAGCCTCATTTGTAATACCTGTCAATTCGGTAATTTTAGGCGGTACTTTTCTGCCAGGCTTAATGTATTCGTGGAACTGGTCGATAATTTCGCCCGTGCTTGGATCATACTCTATCGCCGCAATTTCGATTATATAGTCCCAATCTCTACTAAAGCCTGTAGTTTCAATATCTAAATAAATTTCCATTTTTACTCCTTATACAATAAGTTTAAATATTCCTAAATATTCTGTTTATTAATCAAATTTGAATTTAAAGTTTCATATCCCCATTGGGTAAAAACAAATTCACTATAGTTATCGTATTTTCCACTGGCAATAATAGATAGTAGAAAATCTATATTTGGGTTATCCCATTTTGAAGGATTGTTTAGTATATTGTACCAAAAAATTCCTTCAGTCTGTGTTTTGTGATGGGTAATAAACTCGACATAACTTAATTTATGGCAATATCGAGTCCAATATTCAAGAAGAGTGTTACCACCATTTCCCGCAATTATCACACACCGCAGCTTTGCCCTTTTAAAATTATGGATAATTTCCAGACACCTGCAAAAATCAAAGTCCCATTCTTGTACGAGTCTTCCTTTTATTGGCACAAAACCCAAATCACTTTTGGTCTTTTGCCGCAATTTCGTTAGAAACTCTATAATTGGTTTACTGTCTTTTGCTTCTGAGCCGTAGTCATTTCTCCACTTAAAGAGCGTTCCTTTACTAAAATGTAAGTCTAAAAATTTTTGTTGAATTTCTATATTATTGATTATTTTTTCAAGCGAAATCGGATGTAAAAAAGCTATATTTTTCTCTTCTTTTAAGACTTCTAAACAAAATAAAATTTCTTTTTCTTCGTGTTGCCAAAAGTCTTTATCAGTCACAAGTGTTTTCTTATGGTACTTGCGTGTGCTATGAAAGTCTTGGCGTTTTTTTATTAGTTGTCCATTAACATAAAAATTAATAAAATGAGCGTTAGAATAGGCATTTTTCTCTTCCTCTGGATACAATAAATAGTCAGGTCGACATCCTGCAATTACCTTGTTCAATTTGAAAGTTTTAAAAAACTTAAATCCTTCGCCAACTAAAAATACATTCTCTTTGTCAATGATGCTGCGCGGAGGCATTTTTCCTTTTTCTGATGCTTTAAAAATATACATCACATCAAAATCCATCAGTATATGAGCTTCTTCTTGCACAAAATTAATTTGTGCGCCTTTTTGCTTATAAAAAGAAGACATCTTCATACAATCAATGTTAGGAATGCTGCCTCGCGCGTAATACCAATCGACATCCCACAATGTCACCAACATTACTCTGACTTCCTCAACAAATAATCAACCTCTCCCGCATCATTCAATATAATGCGGAGAATGGGGTCAAATCCTGTTTCTTTATAGGTCTTTGGTACAAAAACATTACCGCGATAGATACCTGTCACCGCAAGATGGACACCCTTTTTAAAGAAACTGTCCTCTAACACATCCTTTTCTCCATCTTCTTCTGAAGAAACTATATGTGTGTAACGAGCAAATTGTTGTTTAAAGACTTTAATATCTACAACATCATGCTCTTTTGTTTGAATGGTAACAAGTCCTTTAATTTTGTCTTTGTCAATAACCGTACCCATAATCGTTCTTAATTTGTATTTAGGAACCGATCTGCCCTTAATCATCCAGAAGCCATCAAACTCATTTTCAACAAGTGAAGAAAGCGGGACAGTTTCAATAGGTAAAACTGTATTTGCAAGCGGATGGGTGTTATAATAAAAACTTAAACTATCAAGCTCCCACTGCGAAGGGTCTCCACTTGCGTACTTCTCGTATTCTTCATCAAACAAAATTTTGTTTAATTTAGCAAGCAGTTCATCGTGATTTGCTTTGATGTAGGCTCTTGCCTTGTCCATGATGGAGTCATAAGTTGCGTCCCAAAGTTTTTCACTAATTACGCTAACAATTACGCCGTCTTTTTCAACTTGCTTGACCTTACTCATATCAAAATGCTGACCATAAAATCTTAAACCATTGGCCTCATCTAAAATATAGTTGCTCATAAAACGCTGTTTACGAATATATTTTGTAAAGTTATAAACCTTAACACAGAAATCAAGCTCAGGCGGAATAAGACCTTTATTTACAAGCATTTGGAAGTTCTGCAAAGTTAAACGCTTTTTGGTATCTGCAATAGACTGAATAAAACTATACAAAATTTCTTCGGTGCTCTTGCCTTCGATGCGGTTAAAAGCGCCCGCTTTAATTAAGTTAATAACTTTATCTTTGCTAATTAACTTTTTACCGTCAGAAGCGACCATTCTTTGCACAAAGTCGTCAAGCGATGCGTAAGGTTGGTTGATAATAATGTCGTGGATAACATTTTCACCAATTTTACTTATACCGCGCAATCCAAAACGCACAGTATTATTCTCAACATCAGGAGTAAAACCAAAGCGAGAATTATTGATGTCTGGCAGCGCGACTTCGCCAGTCTGTCTAAACTTAATAATCGCAGTTGCCATCTTACCATATCTTACTTTTGTTTGTTTACGCTTGTCATCATCGTCAATAAGTTCGAGTGTACCGGTTTCAACAAGATTATAAAAGTCTTCATCATTAATTGCGCCTGCGTCAACAGACAGACAGGCTGTTTTCCAATAAATGTTGGGATAGAAATAGAACAAGTTCATTTCTTGCAATGCTATGTAAGAATATGCAGTTGTATGAATGTCGGAGAATGAATAACCTGCCTGCCGCAGAATTTGAACATTCCACACATAATCCAGCAACTGTAACGATGTGCCGCGTTCCAATCCCTTGTTGTAAAAGAGTTGTCTACCTTGTTCAAGAACTTCTCTCTTTTTCTTCGCAACACCTTTACGCAAGATGTTTGCTTCTGCAATCGAGAATCCCGCAATTTCCTCATCCATACTCATCATCATCATTAATTCCTGAGAACCTGCAACACCATAAACAGGCAGCAAATATTTTTCAAGAATTCGCTGTTCTTTGAGAGTTAGACCGGCTTGAGTCATTTCCTCATACCATAGCCCAATATCGCGGCGATAAGCTGCATAAATATTTAGAGGCTGTTCTTTTCCATCTTCTGCCATAAGTCGCAGAATACTATTGATGGTAAGAAGCTCAAGCAAATTTGTTGGATGAATAAGTTGTACCGCTTGTCCACCAACGGCAGTATCAAACTGAAAACAAGAAGGAATTTCTTTGTTAAAGAGTGCGTCCCACATACCCTTATTATCATAATTTAGAACTTTTGGATCTAAATACTTTTGGTATGTTTTGCGAAGAGATCCTTGCCATTCCATCGCGCCATCTTCAAGCATCCAGTTCATACAAACTCGAATTTTGTCCAGTGCTTCAACTGTCAGATAGTCATACTTTACGCCAGACATCTGTTCGCTATCACCGAGGTCAAAAGCAGTTACAAGAACTCCCGCAGAAGTTTTCATGACAGAATTAGAACGCCAAACAGGCTCATTTAATGCCAAAACACCAGATGCGTGACAGGTTAAAGAAGTTACAAGACCCTCAATTTTGGAAGCTACCTCCCACAACATAGGATACTTATTAATTTCTTCTACAAAAGCCTGAATTGGTTTATGCTCATCATCGCCCAAATAACATTGACGAAGTGTCCAGTCAAAACCGCGGTTGTTAGGAATCATCGCAGTCAAATAACTACCAACATCTTCGTTAATTTCAAGACCCTTAATTGCTGCATTGATTGCACCTTTTGCTTTTTCTGTACCGAATGCGCATACATGGATAAGGTCACCACCGATATTGCGGAAGTAATCTTGTACCTTGTTAAATACTGCAACTCGTTTAGATGCTTCTGTGTCAATATCAATATCTGGCAAACCAGGTCGGTCAGAGTGAATAAAGCGCCAAAATGGCAACTTTACGGGCTGGCTAAGCGGGTCAATCTGTGTGATACCAAGCAAATAATTGATAAGAGAACTTGCGGCAGAACCACGGGCAGGGCCAACAATAGAGTTCGCATCTTCCCACATAATGTCAATCATCTTTGCCATTGTGATGAAGTAGTCAGACATGGATTGCTTTAATGCTTGACCAATTTTAAATAACTGCTCAAACTCATAATCCAATTCTATAACATATTCTCTCTCACGCTCCGCTGCAATTTTTTCATGCCACGGAGACACAAGCATATTAAGAAGATGAATATCTGCTTTATTTCCATTGACAATAACTTGTTGAATATAAGATGTTTCTTCTGGATACTTATTAACGACAGTACGATAAAATGGGTTCAGAGCTTCTTCTTCATAAACAATTTTAGGAATAACGGAAGTACGCGCGAGATTGTAACCTTGAACTCTGGCTGCAATTTTGTTAGTATTATCCCGCATTTCCTCAATTATTTCAAGAGACAGTCCTTGTCCCACAAAATAAGAACAAATTTCTTCATAAGACATCAAATAAGCAGAAGAATAGAAACTATCTACTTCTCTGTCACCACTGCTTTTAGAGT
Source organism: Acutalibacteraceae bacterium (assembly GCA_045655905.1). Lineage (GTDB taxonomy): Bacteria > Bacillota > Clostridia > Oscillospirales > Acutalibacteraceae > UBA737. The sequence continues at coordinate 39,757 of JAZOQF010000193.1, forward strand.
TCAAAAAAATCTTATGAATTTTTCTGTCTGCTAATTTTAAGTAATGGCTATCAGTTGTCATAATAAAAGGATACTTGTCCCAATAATGTTCAATCATATAATTATTGTAAAGTATCTGGTCCTCTTGTGTGGAAGGCTGCAGCTCGATAAAGAAGTTGTCCTTTCCAAACAGCTCTTGCATACCTTGCAAATGACGATCAATTGCTTCATATTCGCCAATTGAAAACATGGAACCGCAGTAGCCACCAAGACAAGCAGTAGAAGCGACAACATGGCCAGGATTTTCACCAATAATTTCCCACAAGTCCTCACTAAAAGTAGGAGTTCTCATAATTGCGCGGACATAACCTCTCGTCCATGCTCTGGAACTTATTTGTCTAATCTGCTCATGCCCGATGTCATCAAGAGCAATTAGAATAAGATGATAAAACTTTTCGCCTTTTTTATGCGTTTCCTCTGTTAAGTCGCTTCTGCATAAATAAATTTCATTACCTAAAATAAGTTTATACTTTTCTTTTTGTTCGTCAGAAAAAGCTTTATTATAGTAATTCCAAGCCCTAATATGACCACTAACTGTATCATGGTCAGTAATTGCAAGAGCAGTAAGGCCTAACTCAAAGCCGTATTGGACAAGCTCTTCGACTTTATTAATACTATCAATTAACTTTAAATTAGACTGTTCTGTATGATTATGCAGACTTGCATATGACATACACATCGTAAAACTACCTCACATTCTTTTATACTATAATAATTATAACGCATTTTTCGTTAAAATGCAATTTCCCATTCCAAAAAATAAGCTATCGCAATCAAAAAAGCCATAATATCAGCAGATGTATAGTACGCTTCCGGAATTGCGGGATAGGAGGCTAAATACAATCCAAGATCAAAAACCGCAGTTTCTTCTTCAAACTGTTCTGTAATGGCTTCTGCAGTTTCAAATATCTGCTCAAAAATATAATCAAAGTCAATATTTTGAGTTTCTTGTGTTAACTTGAAAACCTTAATGTATTGCGTCATAGCCTTTTCAAGCGCGGTTTCGACAACACTGCTGTTGGTTATAATCGCGCGAGCCACCTCGGCGACGTCGCAATTAAAAATTGCGACCTCGTAACTCAAAGTGGTGGTATCTTTTAGTTTAATCTTTTTAAAAACTTTCTTTAAATTAACTCTCAAAACAAGCTCCTTGCCGCGACTTCTTCAAACTCAAAACCTTCGATTTTGATTTGAGGATCTGTGCGACCATTCCAAGTATTTAATTCGACCTTGCCGACGATTTTACATTTAATATTGCCGACTCCATCAAGCTGCTCTGCAAGTTGAGCCTTTTTTAGAGCAACGCAACTTAATTGACCAACCTTAATTCTGACAGAACTTCTGTCTTGCCCCATAATAAAGATGTTTTGCGCGGGAACATATGCCTCAATAGCAAATCGAGGCTCTGGAATTCCGGTTGTATACAGGTATCGTTGATTAGCAAAATTAAGAAGTAAACTTTGGTTTACACTTTCCTTAAAAATCTGTTCGACTTCAATAAAGTCGGTGCCGAAATCAATAGAAGCAAGGGCTTCATTACTGCGAGCAATAAATGCTTTTAATTCGCTTGCCTTAATGCTTGTACCAAAAGCAAAGTCATGGCCTTCTGCATAAATTACAGCAGGATCTTTCTTCATAAACTGCAAGAAAGAATTGAAACCTTCTGCCTTTGCGGCTCTGGCACTACCAGAATATGCGTGAATTTCAGTTGTCACTTCTACTCCGTCAATAATCTGTGTGACCTTTTCTTTTCTCGCACGCAAAACAAGCGCAGGCTTCTTATATTCCTTTTGCAGCTCCATGGCGATAAGTCCATTAAGTGTAGAAGGGCATCCAACAGACTCTGCGTCTGTCACAATTGCAATAATAATCTTGTTTTTATCGGCTCCTTCTTTTTCAATTTTGCTTTTCAGAGCCAAGAAATACTTATTCTTTTTACGGTCTTGGCGAGTTTTCGTATTATACGAAAGTCGCGCAATTTCGTCTCGGTCTAACATAGTTGTTTTTGAGCCTTCAAGAAAACCGCGGAAAAGTAAGCTTTTTTCTTCTTGAGTGCCTTCGCGAATTACGCCATTAACAATGGGCGACACATAGAATACAATTTCAGTCTTTGTAGGAAGATTAACATCCTTAATACTGAAAGCCTGTTTCTTCAACAAAGCAGCGAGCATTGCATTTTTGATATTATGTAAACCTTTGTATACAATATAGTTATTATCCAAAGTGCGCATATCCATACAGTCGCTTAAAATTCCAAGCGCTGCGAGGTCATAAAAGTCAGAAGCTCGCACAAAAAGGTCGGGATAGACTTCATCATAAGCCTCAATAACTTTTAGCACCATTCCAGCGCCGCTTAGCGCTTTATTACTAAAATGGGGACTGGTTTGATTATTTACCAACACAACATTCTCGTGATAGAATCTTCCGTCAACATGGTGGTGGTCGATAATAATAACTTTCTTTCCCATATTTACAAGTTCTTCCTATTGCTGTAAGTTCATACTACCGGCATCTGGAACAACCACATAATCGCAGCCGTGCGGAATTCTATTCATAATAATTCCGTGCTCTTTTCCATCGTGCAACATCCATTCGATTTTTGCTTCGGGATATCTGCGAATGAAATAATTATAGAAAATTGAAGAAGAAGTGTAACCATCAGTATCACTATCTACAATTAAGAAGATTGAGGCATTATTAACAAAAGCTTCATGCAAAAATTGGATACATTTGTGTATATCTTCCAAAAGCCAATGGCTGAGTCTATCCTCCGAGGGAGGAGTTCTCAAAAAATGGTCTGGTTCTTCAACCCCCAAACTAACCAAATACTCTTTTACTGGGTCGGAGCTAAGGGGATTAATTGCTCCTTTTCTCAATTTGTACTTTAACATTATAAATAAATTCTATTAGAATAGATCCTTTCAAAAATTTCTTTTCCCTTATCAATGGGAGAGTCTTTGTAGTCCAAAAGACCATCAAAGTCAATTAGTACACACACAGTAAAAAAGTTTTTTAAAGAAGCGGCTATTCGTTTATATTCTTCACGCTTTGCCCGCAATGTCGCATAATCATAATAGTCTGCGTCATATGCCAATACGACTTCTCTAATTCCGAGTTTAAGTAGTTGTCTAATTTGTTGTTGAGATATTGTTTTTCCAAGTGTCGCGACAGAGCAATTATTTTGTGGGCCATAATAAGTGTCCATTTTCATAACACTTTTTTCAGACTCGAAGATAATTGCGCGACGAGCTTTTTTTATTGTGTTTTTATTGTGAAAAATACCATACAAAGTAGCGGAACTTGGGTGGCTTAAAACCTTTCCGTTCCAAATAATTGGGCGGTATTTGGCAGGGGCGTCTTCATTTAAAAAGCGCCCACGAATACTGATTAAGTTTCCTTCTGTATCTCTATTTGGAATTATAATACAATTTTCTATCGGGTCATACATAATTCCATATTTTTGAAGAGTTTTATCGTCAATACCTTCGTCACGCCAAAGATCCAGCGCAGGGTCATCACTTAAAAATCTTTCCAAAACTATTTCATCAAGTAGCGGCAAAGGAATATCGGTATATTTTTGTTTTAGTAAGTTATATAAGTAATTGATATCGGCTTCTGTTGTAGAATTTTCTTCGCCTAATTTTCTTAATCCTTCTGTGTCTATGCCACATAACCGAATTGCTTGAAAAAGATTTATCTCATTTCCGCGCATCTTCTCCATTTTCATTAAAAGCTCAAAAATGTCAAAGGCACTATCGCATTCGGTATAACATTTAAAAATCTTGCTATCAAAATAATAATATAACTTGTTGCTTCCGCCATCAAGATTGTGGCAGCAGGTAGGAAAAACAAAGGAACTGCTCGTTTCTCGTACCGGAGATACATCATAACGCGCTAAAATACGCAATATATCATCCGGAGTTAACTTTTCCCGCAGTTCCTCAAAATCTATATTACTCATAGTCTTCCAAGTTAATCCTTTCTACTTCACATTCAAGTGTTGGTATATCTGTTAAAATTTCATATCCTGTTGTTGTTATTAGAATGTCGCGTGTGCGGCAAGTACCATAATTAAAGTTTCTAAAAATCTTTACATTACACATTTTTCCGCGACGGTTTTTGTAAATGTCAATTACAATGTTTGGAAGCGGCAGTTTCGACTCTTCACAGTATGTTCTTACCTGCTGCAATTCTTCATCGGGGCATCTGATACCAATCATCGCTACGTCAACCTTATCTACGATTGATTTTGCGCCTCGGATCATGTTCGCATTACGAATTGTTTTTCCTTCCCAACTGCCGTTCAGCTGGGTACCGGTCATAAGAAATACATTATAAGTCGCCGCAATTTCCTTCAATGTATTGGAAAGAAGCATTAACACTACATCTTCACGAAGGCCAACTCCAGAAAATTCGCTCATTAGTCCTGCAGAAGTAAAAATATAATCATAAAAAATATATTCTATATCTTCTTTTAAAATGTAGTTTGTAATCATACTCTTTAAACTTTGCACAGACGGGTTCGGAATCATCTCTATAACAAAATTCTTTTCATACTTTTCCATAATTGAAGCAGCAATGTTTAACAATCGAATTTCATCGTCTGAACAAGTGTTCATCAAAATCTTTTCTTCATCAACACCACTGATATACGCAAGAATCATTGTTTGGATTTCATCTGCCTGTTGCTCTGTAGCAATATACAAAACTGGGTGTAGATAATCACTAATTACAATTTTACCATTCTCTATGCGTGGAAAAGCAATAGAACAGGCATTTCCTACCATTGTTCTACTTTTACCACCACCGCTATTAGAGGAATACATATACATTTTACCTTTTCTGCAACCTCTTGTAGCATAATTTAAGATTGTTCCTTCTATTGGCAAACCAATTTCTGGCTCTTGACTTAAATTTTTCAATAACGTTCTGATGCCTTTTGCGGCATATTGTCCTCTTGCATCTTGTTTGGCAAGATTTTGATTTTCTACAAGCTGAATTTTGTTTCTAATTCTACCCAAAATGTCTTGTATTGAGAGTTGATTAAACTTAATTTCTTCGTCTTCGCTATTTAACAAATTCGGGTTATAGAACTCGTTAATGTTGAAGCCTTTTCGCCGCAATTCCCTTAATACAGAGAATTTTTTAAGTCTATCATAATATAGATTAAATTGTCCAATATCAAATTCTTCGGTTAACTCATACAAATAATTTAACAATGTGATGCCATCTTGATCACTATAATATTGATATTGGTTTTGGTACGCTGTAAGATAAAGGTCGATATTATTCGGTGTTATCTTTTCCGCACCTTGAAATGATAAGTTGTAAACTGCGCCAAAAATTATTGTATACAGTTTTTCGTCAAAATCGTCAACTGTTAAGATATATTTATCTTCCAAATACAACAAACTCGGCTGATGCATTAGCCCCCCTATAACATATTGAGCGGCATAAGCATCAAAGAGGGGCGCCTGATTTACTTTATTCATTTGTTCACACCAACTGATTTAAATCAATTGCCTTTCTGCTTGTTTTTGAATTTTCAGAGGGCTTATATTTTATAACTTTTGCTTGCCCTTGATTCGCAGCTCTCTTTTGAGCTTCTCGCGCCTTTCGTTCTTGTTCGAAATAGCGGCGAGCCTCGTCAATAACGAAGGGGACTATGCCGATGCCATATTTTAAGTCAACGGTTTTGCCCTGAATGTCTGTAAAATAACACAAAGCACGAGCAATGTCTTTATAACTATACCCGTGCTCTGTTACATATTTGTTAATTTGCCGCAGGATCATATCATTACATTTATTAATGTTAAATAAATCACAAATAAAAGTAACAAGTTCCTGTTTTGTCATACAATATTATACCAGTAGATCACTCAAAGAAGTGAAGGCAACCTGCAATTTTTCAAGTGTTGCCGCGGACTCCGTTAAAGCGGAAAGCCGCTCGCCCTTAAAGATGTTAAATAAAATTGTGTTAACTTCGTTTTCTTTGCCTCGTTCAGTTGCTTGGACGGCTGTGTCAATAGTCTTTTGCAGAAGAACCGCAAAATCTTCTTTACCTTGTTCATAAAGATTTACAGGCACAATCGCATCAGGCATCTGTCTTCCTTCTTCCTCATACTGTCTCTGAATTGCAACTGCAAATTCATGCTGCAGATTTTCATATGTAAACTCGAAACGAGGAGACAAAAACTTACTTCTGGTTTTAGTGTCAATGTCCACAAGGTTAGAATAAGCATAAACAGTGGGGGTTCCGTCCGCGTCACCGTCGCGTGGTTCCTTATGTAAGAAAAGACAGAAGTCAGACAGACCCTTAATAATGAGGTCAGGTCGTTTATCGATGTCCATTTTTACAACCGTGGTTTTTTGCTTTGTAACTTTGTCTTCGCGCTCAACTTCATCACTATGGGCAATAAGAATTAATCCATATCCCATCTGCGGAATTGCGCGGACAGTGTCTTCAAATTCAAGACGAATCTTTTTCCAGCCCATACCAAATGCACCGGCTTGACCAGGTTCGTCAACGCCCATCTGGGTTAACATATACTTGTAGCAAAGTTGATAAAGTTCGCCGACAGTATCAATTGCGATAATATCAAAACGATCTTTGTTCTTTTGCATACCAAGCTGTTTTACCGCAGACTTGAAGTCGGACCAGCTCTGAATGAGAATTGGCATAGCACCATTGATAAGTTTAAAACCTGCTTCACAAGCAAGAAGAAGGTGTCGAGGGAAAGAACAGGCGACAGAAGTTTTTCTTGTCGCCATCTCTCCGTAAAATAACCAAGTTTTGTCAGACAAATTAGGAGTTACAACATTAGGTTGCACATTATCTAAATTTACTGCCATAACCAGTTACCTCAAATTAAATCAAAGAGCTTCTACGAGTAATTGCGCCCATTGCGGCAGCAGCAGGAGAAGCAGGAGCTGCGGGAGCAGAGCTTTCCTTTGCGGCAGCCAGACGAGCTGCATCGGCGTCCTTATAAGCCTGAATGAAGCGAGTGATTACTTCCTCGGAGTAGCAGTTGGGAGAATCTACATCATAAGGCTCATTACCGCCCTTAATGCGATATACCTTTTCTACAGAAGTATAAGTCTTAGAAACAGGGTTACCAAATGCAACTTCTTCAGTCTTGGTTACAGAACGACTGGTATACTGGATTTCACCATTGAAACATACACTTGCGCCAGGCAGGTAATGTGCCTCAATTGCGGAAGCGATATTCAGGTCGTCCTTGTCAATGTCAAAGCGAACAATCTGAATAGCGGTATCGTTGTAGTTAGCCTGTGCAACTTCAATACGGTATCCAATAACATTGCCTTCACGGTCGGTGCGCTCATAAATGGGCTTAACGACGAAGCCGTTAAACTCAAAAGTGATTGCATCTACTGCATCGGCTCTCGCGGCGCTAACGAACTTAGCGTAAACTTCATTAAACTTTCTAATGGTGCCTTCCTGAGTTACCATAGAACCCTCACGAAGCTCAGCGGTTACGCGAACACGCTTATTCAGGTATGCCTCGAGAGTAGAGAAAGTCTGATATGCCTTGCTGACGGAACCATCCTTGGTGAGCTCAAAAGCAAGAACCTTGAGGTCAATAAGGTTTTCTACGCCATTACTTACAGACTTTACAACAAGTTTGCCGTTGATATACTTTCTACCATCGGCGGTCTGGCGGATAGAGGTATCCACTTCAACAACTGTACCCACCACAAATACTTTATTAATCTTTTCCATTTTAATTCTCCAATCTGTTATTAATATTTTAATCTGTGTTCTTTATCGTTAGTTTGTTTAATTTATTAACTATTTTAATAAAGTATCAAAATATTTAAGCAGGGGATGTTACAGCCCAAATAACATCCCCACTTTTAATTATTTAAACTTCTAAGTGTTAGAACGAATTACGCACCGAAAGCGCGGCCAGCGTCAGTCAGGTGGTAAGTAGTGTAGGGCTTAGTGCCAGTCTTACCAGCCTTGTCGGTGTAAGCAGCCTCGCGAGAGCCCTTAGCAACGAGCTCATTCTTAACGAGGGAGTTCATAACACCATGAATACCCTTGGGATTGAGACCCAGAGCTGCAGCGATATCTGCACCGAAGTAACCCTCGTCACCGCAATCGTTTGCTCTCATCCACTGAAGTACTGCCTCACAGTTCTCTGTAAGCTTAATTTCTACCATTTCTGCCATTTTTAAATTTCTCCTTGTAATTAAAAGTTTTTGTTTGTTTTTTTATTTTTTAGTTCAGAGAAGAGTGGGCTTTTCTCTCCCTTTTACTATATATAGTATATCACAATTTTCGCTCTAAATCAATTTTTTAGAAGCTATATCTCAAACTTGACTTTTCTCAAATCGAGATTATTTTCGCGGATTCGGAGTTCGCAATTTTGGCTCCGACCGCGGTTTTGCCTTTTAGGGCAAGGGTCTTTTTACTGCACCTTGTAATTTTTGCATCGTCAATCAAATAATAGAGTTCATCTACCTTTGCAATTAAGGTTGTTTTTTCCGCAATTACCTGACCCTTTCCGCCTTTCGCAGTTAAATGAAATTCGGAGATAGGTGTTCTTTTTCCCTTACCTTCCGCAATACACACAACTTCTTCTGTATCATGCCCAATTGCGGCAGATACAACAACATCAGCCATTCCCTTAATTCCAACAGTAGTTCTACCTGTTGCGCTAATACTTGAAACTGCAAGTTTAAGAACTCCACCACCAGCACCAAGCAAGAGTAAGTTATCATGCTCTGCCGCGCATCCGCACCAAAGCAGTTCGTCTCCTTCTTTAATCTTGACTGCCGCACCAGATCGTCTCGACTTCGTATACTCCGAAATTGCGGTCTTTTTGATTATTCCGTTTTTGCTAACAGTTATCAAGTAATCTTTTTCAAGTGTAGGAAGAACTTGTACAAGCTCTTTCGCCGCGATTTCGTTTTCCATTCCAACGCCTAACTCGGCACAATTTACTAAATACATTCGGCCACTCTTGTCAAAAGCATAAACGATTGAGGTGTCCTTTGCCATAAAACCAAATTTAACCTTTTGTTTTGTAATTACGGCATTTTTCTTATTCAATACAATTTTATCTTCTGGAATTAGTGGCAAAATACTATCATTATCAAGTACCAAGTAAAGAAGTGTTGCAGAAGATTTTTCTGTCTCTTCTTCATTTCGCTCAACTTCTTCTTGGACTTTTGTTCTACGAGGGTCGCCAAACTTTTTCGCAGTTTCTTGCCACCCTGCAATTAGACAACCATTAAAAAGTTCTGGAGTTTCAAGAATTTCTGTAATGCGGGCAATTTCAGCCTCAAGTTTTTCTTTTTCAGATACTAATTTATTAACTTCGAGTTTTGCCAAACGAGCCAATTTAATATCTAAAATGGCTTTTGCTTGAACTCCATCAAGAACAAAATTCTCAATCAAGTTCTTTATCGCTTCTGCATTATTGCTGGAATGTTTAATGACCGTAACAACTTCATCAATATTTGCCAAGGCTATCAAAAGGCCATTAACAATATGGACACGATCTTGGGCTTTTGCTTTGTCAAACTCAAACCCTTTTCTATAAACAATTTTTTCATGGTCAATATGCGCCTATAAAGCCTGTTTCCAAGTAAAGACTTTCGGGAATCTGCCATCCTCAAGCATTGTCATATTAATGGAATAGAAAGATTGTAGGGAAGTGTTTTTGTATAAAAAATCTAAAACACGATTATAATTAATTCCCTTTTTTAAATAAATTTCAATTAAAGGTGTTCCTTTAGTCAAATCTTTATATATATCAATTCCGGGGTTTTCATCTCCATTTACAATGTTATCAAGCTCACGACAAATGGTATCTGTATAAACTCCATATGGAATTTCAGTTACAATAAGACAGTTTTCTTTTTCAGAGTAAGTAATAACCGATCTTAACTTGCACGCTTTGCCCTGGCCGTTCTTAAGACTTTCTCTTACCTCTGCAGGATTAAGAAGAAGGCCACCGGTCGCAAAGTCTGGCATTATAATAAGCTCTTCATCCGCGATTTCTGGATTTTGCAAAAGACGAATAAGTGAACTATTCAATTCTTTAATGTTAAATTGAGGAATTGAAGAAGATAAACCAATACCAATACCAAAGCCACCATTACAAATATTGTAAAATCCCTTTGACGGCAACACCGCGGGATATTGTTCAGTATCGTCATAGTTATCTCTCCATTCTTCAATTGTGTTCTTCTTCATATCTGCAAACAAATAATTTGCGACAGAAGAAAGACGAGAAGAGGTGTAACGAGGAGCAGACCAGTTACCACTTTCCATCAAGTTGCCATAAGAACCTTCAATTTCAACGAGAGGATATCTCATAACAAAAGGCTGTCCGGCTCTCATGATAACGCCCACACAAGAACTGTCTCCATGGATATAAAGACGCATTGCAGAACCGACAGATTTAAGAGTTTTCTTAAAAGGCTTGTTTTCTGTAAAACCATCGGTTTCCATACAATAAAAAATTTGACGTGCGGAGGGTTTTAAGCAGTCTCTTACATCAGCTAATGCTCTACTCTGCAGAACTGCACCAGCATATTGTGAGAAACTTTCTTCAATTATTGGTTTTAATTCTGCCATTTATTACTCCTTTATCATACTAAAATCTATATTTTCAAAAATGAATTTGCGGCGTTTTTCCGCATCTTCACCCATTAATTCTTCTAAAAGTGTTAAACCTTCGACATCTGGTGTTAGAACTTCAAGTCTTTGGTATTGCGGTGTGAACATTGAAATGTGGGCCTGGTCTGCGGAAAGAGAACCTAATCCCTTATTGCGCTGGACTTCACCTACCACTTTACCTCTCGCGGCATCCATTTCTTCATCGGTAAAGAAATAAGATTCTTTTTTTCCGTTCTTTACAATATACAGAGGAGATCTCAACCAACACAATCTCCCTTCTTTAATAAATTGGGGCGCGAGCTTGTACAATGCAGCCATGATAAGCAAACCTATGTGACTACCATCACTATCGGCGTCAGTACATATTGCGACTTTACCATATCTTAATTTACTACTACTGTAATTACCAGGGGTGATGTTCAATGCACTTAACAGCAACTTGATCTCTTCATTGTCAAAAATATCTTCTTCACTGTTTGCAAGACAATTTATCATTTTTCCTTTCAAACCGAGAATACCATATTTCTCAACATCTCTTGCAACGGCCATTGAACTCGCTGCACTTTTACCCTCTACCAAAAGCAAAATGCTATCTTGACCAAGAAATTTTGCATCTTTAAGTTTGTCGCTCGCAAACACTTTCTTGCGCTGATTGATTTCAACTTCTTTGGTTGCTTCCATAACCTTTTTGCGCGCGTTTTCTGCCGCTGCTTCGGCTTTTACAACCTTGTTCAAAATTTCAACCACTCTTGCAAAATCCGCAGGGTTTTTCGCCGCGAATTCCTTCAATGCGTTGGTGATTGCTGTTGAAGTCGCGGTTCGAGCCTCGGGGTTTGCCAAAGCGGTCTTTGCTTGGTTAGAGAACTGACCAACCCTAACTTTAACAGAAACAAAGCCATCAAGAACATCTCTAATCTGCTCACCAGTGAACTTGCCACCGCTTAAATTATTAAATGCTTTTGTTAGAGAAGTCCTAAAGCCTGTAATAAAAGCACCACCATCGGGCATAAACAAGCCATTTGCATAACCCCTAATATCACCTTTTTTCTGCACCCACTGCAAAGCCAACTCAACTTTACAATCAGGTGTTTCATAAAAATATGAAAAAGGTTTAGATATGGGCTGCGGGTGTTCAAGACCGTCAACCAAACCGTTTTTACACAAGAAAATTTCTTCAGTTCCATCAACATCCAATACAATCTTCAGTCCAATGGTAAAATAAGAAATTTCTGTGAGCATTCTGCGAAGTGCGGCCACATCAATAAAGACATCGCCATAAACCGCAGGGTCGGGCTGATATACAATGTATGTGCCGGTTGCGGGAGTGCCAGGAAATTCTTGCACTTCACTTAACGGATGTGCGCCTTCATCATTACTCTCAAATTGCTGACGATAAATCTTACCATCACGATGTACTTCTACTTTTAACCATTTGGCGGTATGACAAACTACCTTATTTCCTTCTCCGTTAATACCAATTGCGCTTGAATATGCACCTTCTGTATGTTTGCCACCAGAATGGGGGATGAGAAACGCCGCGGTTAACGAGTTAATTCCATCTTGTCGAATGCCGACGGGAATGCCTCGCATATTATCTTCTACGCTAATTATGCGGTTAATCGTATCAAGACGAATTTTCAAGAAAGGATTTCTTGGTTTATATATTTCATATTCATCTTGCACATTTACAATCAATTCACGCAGACCAAGGTTAATTGCTTCCTGTCTGTCCGCGCTAAGATACATACCGATCTTCTCTCGGAACGCGCGGCCAGCAGATAAACTTACTATTTGCTCTGCTCCATAATTTGTTGTTGACATTTTTATGCCTCCGTACGAATTCTTACGAGTCGAGGATGTCGCAAGCTGCCATCACTTGTAATTTCCATACAAGAAACAACAGCAACAAGTTCGCCATTTTCTAACATCTGTTGAGCTTCTTCTGTCGCAAGCCATTCTCGGTCTGCATCACTCAATCCGCTTGTGACTCTTACTTTTGTGTTGCCATTGAGGACTACGACACCATTTTTCCAGCCAAAATAATAAGGCTTTGTCACCGCGACTTCGTCTTTCCAGTATTTCCAACTGTCATGTTCTGTGCCAGTATAAAGTTTGGTAGGCTCAATTAAGTCTACAATAGGCAATTCTAATTCCTTTGTGATTTTCTTAACCTTGAGAGTTTTCCACGCAGTGCGTTTACCTGGCTCATATTTGGCGTCACAGCGATGAATTACAATTCCTTCACCGCCTCTTGCAAGAATGTCCTGCAAAAATTCTTCAAATTCAATGAGCTGCCAATTGGTTAAACTAATGTATGTAAAACTTCTTGTGCTTATCAAACCAAAAGCCTCTTCAAGTCTGGTCACATATCCATAAGAACACAGGTCTTTTCCGCTTACACATAGACAATCAAAAACCTTAAAAACAAGTTTCTTTGTCGCCTGTCTTGCTACGGCTTTTGCTGGTAAACATCTCAAAATGGAACCAACATCTTTACTTGTCGCAGTTACGTCTTCAAAACAAAGCTCACCCAACAGTACAGTCCCAACTGGGAGGTTTCTTGCCTCTTCAATAATGTGGGGGATGTGCAATGTTTTATCGCCATATTCACCAGTTACCTTACTAATAGTGCGACTTTGCGCGATAATGCCTTCCTCGCCTACGATTAGCCGGCACCATTCTCCATCGAACTTTTGAGTAGCAATATAGTCATGATCACGATTTTCAATCATATTTCGCGCATTTGGTAAATCATAATTCTGTGGCTGATAATACTTCTGCGGCACCATTGTAGAATAATGTTCAAAAAAGTCCATTTAGTCCTCCTATATGTTAAAATTTTTCTTTCCTTATTCTCTATTATTATTATATCAAAAATCGCGGAAAAAGTCAAATTTTAAGCCGAAATTAAGGCTCAAATAGACTTTTCCGCGTCTTCCATAATTTTATTTATTTTTTGTTCTATGGAGTCAAGTCGTTGCAAAATTTCTGCAAGCGTTTCTTGTGTTGTATTGTGTTCTTCGATATTTAATGTTTTGCCTTCAAGCTATAAAAGAAAAGACAGAACGGTTAAAATATCAAGCACTTCAATACTATTATTTATATTCAAAACAGTTTTCCTCCGCTTTGCTCTATCTTGTTTGTGGCAGAAAAATAAAGCAAAACATCGAAATCAATTAAACAAAGTTGATTTTTCGCGCGAGTAATGGCAACATATGCAATATTACGCTCTTCAGTTGAAGTAATAGGAAAATCCACAAGCACAACATTGTCATATTCAAGACCTTTTGCTTGATGCACTGTGCTTACATTGACAATATTCATAGACTGAAGTTTTTTAACTTGCTTGTTGCTACGGCACAAAATTTGTGTTTTAGGGTCTTCAAGCAGTCTGCGAATTAGAAGCGTGTCATTATAGTGTCGACCATCAACTAAACTTTCGCATTCACCCATTTCCGCAATTCGATAAATTTGTGCGCCGCTACCTCGTTCACACTCTATATCACAATAGTCCCAAGAGTCAATATCAAGAGTTGAAAATTTACGGTTATTTCCCGCAATTTCGTAGGTTGCCATCTTTCTAAATTCTTCTGCAAAATCTAAAATTTCTTGGTAACTTCTGTAATTTGTGGTTAACTTAAAAGCATCAAAATCATCTAATTTTTCAATTACTTCTTCAAGAGAACCTCTGAATTGGTAAATACTTTGATTAGGGTCTGCAATATAGAACTTTTTAGAGGCTTCGACAAGATTAAAAACATCATATTGCACAGGGTCGATGTCCTAAAATTCGTCAACAAACAATGCTTGAGTGTCTGTAATTGTTAAACCAAATTCTTCAAGTTTGTCAAGCAAGTATTTTGGCAAATCGGTAAAATCATAAAGCTGATTACGGGCTTTAAATTTTACATAGTCATGTCGGATAAGCTCAAAAGTGCGCTTAATTTTTTCGTCAACATCAACATTATAGTTGCCCATAACAAAACTAAACAAAAGATACTGATTTAAATAATATTGTTTACGATTGTTACAAAGCCGCTTCAAAATTTCTTTAATTATGTCTTCTTCAAGCAACTGAACTTTAAACCCATATTGTGCGCTCATTTCCCGCAATTTCGAGAAAGCCCAAGAATGGATTGTGCTAATGCTAATGCCCATAATTTTAATACGAGATTGTAATTCTGCGGTGGCTTTCTTTGTAAAAGTAATTGCGGTAATATGATGCGTGGGATGCTCATGATGATATTTTTCTATCGCACCAACAAGTGTCGCAGTTTTACCCGCGCCTGGCGGAGCAATAACCAGCATTTTTTCGCTTTCCGCATCAATTACTTTTTGTTGTGAGGTATTATACAGCATCTTCGCGCTCCTTCAATCCAAGAGTTTCAAGAAAAACTTGAAGATGATGAACAGAGGGAAAAGTATAAATTGCTTCTTCTGGAGAGTACCATCTAACTTGCTCGTCAAAATCTTTGAAAACTTCTCTTGCCTTTCGAAGATAATCGTCAAAAACATCAGTATTACCATAGGCAGGAGCCACTGCAAGAATCATGTCAAATTTCATATTGGAACGCTTGTCAAGGTTGCCGTAAATAATATTATTGGTTTTATCTTTAAACCATTTTTTAGGGCCTTTTGTAGTTCTAAAAGCCTGAGACAATAGGATATTTGCGGCAGGATAAGGCAATTCATTCTGTTCTTCAAACATAAGAGCCATTTCCTATATAGAAAAGACCTCTGTATCGTCATAGCGGCCGTGAAGCCCCTGCGCAATATCGAGTATCTGCATTGGGTGTATTGATGTTAAAACTAAAATGTTCATTTGTCTCCTTCTTTTTCCAGAGCTTTGCGGGCTTTTACCGCAGTTTTGTCTGCTAAATTGTTATATTCATCGTCTTTATGCGCTTGTGCTTTTAATATTGTTACTTGTAATTGTTCGTATAGTGATAGCATTTCTTCCCAAAGGTCTTTGTTTTTAACCGGTTCGCCTGACATATTTTTCCATCCGTTGCGACGCCAGCGCGCATACCATTTTGCATCGAAGCAGTTGAAAACATATGCGCTGTCTGTATAGATAGTATGAGGAGATGCGGGAAAAGAGGCTAAATGTCGAAGCGCATTAACCACTGCCAGCATCTCCATGCGATTTCCAGTTGTGTTACGCTCTGCCCCTGATAAGATTGTAGGGGGAGAGTCGTTGTTTATGATTATGGTAGCCCATCCTCCAATTTGGGACTTGGAGGAGTGGGCGCCGTCAGTGTAAATTATCATGAAGAGAGGGGATACAAAGAGCCAGTTTTCTCGATATCACCATCGGAATTTCGTCTAACAATTTGTATACATATATTTCCATTTTCTGCTGTTACAAAAGAAAGCTCGTAAGACTTACCGCCTTTGTCAGAAAAAAACAAAGACTTTAATCCATTTGTTTTATTACCTATAGAAAGTAAATTTGGCGCAGATGGAACTATATTATGATATAAAATTTTATTGTTTTCGTCCTCTTCTGTACCTATTTTCCACCCCACATGAGAATAGGCGTCATCAAATCCTAATCCTGTAACGATTACAGAAGGACTCAATGCAAGTAAGCTTGTTTCGCCGATTGTTTGTTCCCCTACAAAAAGAGAGGGGGCGTTTTTTATTACTTTTTTAGTTAATTCAGTGTAGGCGCTGGTTAATGTTTTTGGCCATTTAAAAACAATTTTTCCTTTTATTGTTATTGTTACGGTACTGTTACCTACTAATACTATATCTTTTATTTCTGTTTCTGAAGCTGGGGCATTGAAGATATTAGAAAAAGCAGTATTCATATTGCCAATTCTAGTTTCTGCAGTATATTTAACAGAAGTATTGTCACTCTATCCCCTGTCAATATTTTTTATTTTTATCTTTTTTTGTTTTTCTTTTCCTAAAGTTTCTGAGGTTTTTGTGTCTGTGTTTATATCATATTCAACGTCATATTGTAGGAAATAACATCCATATTTTTTATAATAGGTTTCTAATCTCCCATCATAGGTAGCTGGTTCAGTAATTAATAAATCAAAATCCTAACCAAGAATGGTAGACACATTTATATAATTACTGTATCCTCTGAATGTTTTAGGAGGGGTAATTTCTAAAGATAAACCATTCTCTTTATTGGTTGTAATGGTAAAATTGTCCTCACCATTTTTTACTTCCTCGCCATTTACTTTTGTTAATTCCCAGACTCTCGAACCAACAATTATAGAAGAAAATACTGAAAAAGGACCTGGCAGCAATAGCCCTGGACCATAATAGACTATACCAGATTCATAAATAAGTTCAAATTCTGCAATTTCTTCATCCGGTAATTCTATGGTTTGATTGTCCGATACAGAGAAGTCATCTAGTCTAGAAGAAATCATACCAGCATGCAATTCAGAGAACGGAGATTCCTTTTCCCCAAGAGCAACACGCTCTCCATCAATTGGAAAAATACCGTTTTCGGATAGCTCTAGATTTGCAGGCTCTATATATTTTGCCTATAGCGTTGCATCAACCTCAAAACCGCTGTATGAAATTGAAAAATCAAAATTACAATCATTTTCTGTAGTGCCAGGCCCCTTTATACTAGCTTCGACTGTAAAATACACTTCATCAGCTGAAGAACCTTCATATCTTCTATTGCGTGTTATAATTTGTACATTCATGGCTACACCGCCATCGTTATATTGATATAACGTTACTGTATTGGCGGCGGTTTCGCAATTGACAAAAATGTCATCTTCTAATTCGCAAGCTAAACTGAGGTACCCGCTGGTACCATTTGTATTTGCTTTAAAATTCTTAATACAGAGCATGCCGTCACTAAAATTGGAAATATCAAAGGTTTTTGACCATCGATATAAATTTTCTATCTAGTCGTCTTTTGTGCGAGGCACTGAAATATTAAAATGCCTTTCTATTTGATCAGGCCTAGTAGTAAAAGTTAATGCTTCTGATAGGTCATTAAAGAACATTCCACCACCGCTTTTAGATTCTATATTTATTTTATCTTTGACTTCGGCGCCCGCTATTGCATCAAAAATAATTTTTTGAGACGTGTCTTCAGGTTTTGTGCCTGTAGCTGTAATACACGCATTACCAGACTCATCATGGTGCATTTTTAAAACGCCCATGCTGTTTTTCATCACAATGCAAGGCAATTTTTCGTCACCTACAACACCCATTTTTACAAAAGACGGAGAATTGTCACTCTAGGTTAATGTAAGTTCTTTTGGTGTTAATTCTGCCTTGGGGCCGTTGTTTGAAGTTAATGTAATTTGCTCCGGTGCCAGTTCTGTTTTAGGAGGTTCTGTACTATTTTCTTGTGTATCTGCAGTTACTAAAACTTTTTTTGTTTTTAAACTTGGCGCCTGAGCATCGCTATAAATTTCTAATGCCATTTTATTACCCCACAAGTTCAACTCTATGCCACTTATTCATAACACTCATTCCAAAACAATTCACAATTGTCTTATAGTTCACGAGCCTCATTAGATTAGCATAAGTCAAACAAAAATTTTTATTTTGACACGACATTCTAAATTCTTCATGTCGCGGTTCATCCATAATTAAAATATCAATTAAGCATCTTGCCGCAATTAGCTGCAGTTGCAAAAACAGTTCGCCGTCCTTTACAAAATCTGGCAATATACACTCAAAAACAGTATTTTCCCGCAATTTCGCAACATCTATTGTTTCAAATGCCTATTCAATTTTGCTATAGTAGTGTTCATAATGTTCCAGATCGTCATCATCCAATGGAACAATAATCTGCACCACTTCACATTTTTTAAGTGGCCGTTTTACCACCACATTTTTTTCAAAATTAAACAATTTCATTCTAACTATTCTCCAATTCGTTTAAGAAACAAAAAGCGTACAAAGTTCCCCACACATCTGCATAAGCATTATGTTCATTAAAAAGAATATAGCCACCTTCTTTAGCCACATCCCTTAACTTGAGGTCCTTTTTACGCTTTAAAAGTTTGCGTGCATTGTTGTAGGTACAATAGCGATGCACAAATTGATCAAAACAAAAACCGTTTTCACACAGTAAATTTATATCATCGTCAACACCGTGGCTAACAATTAAACAATCTTGTGGATCGATATCGAATATGACCTCTTCCATCAATGCCTTCGCTCCGGACTGATCAATTCCATTGTCGCAAAGGTAATCATTGTTGATATTTGTGTAATTGCGAAAGAAGCTATTTAGCGCGCGATCAGGTCGTAAATATATGTTAATGCTTCTTGTTAATTCATAAATACCTGGTTCTACTTGGCTGAGAATGAGAAAGGCGGTTTGAACCAACAGGCTTTGGTCATACTCGATATCAAAGAAAACAATGTTTCTTTGTTCTATGTTTTGTAATTGTATTTTCAAGATATTGTTTCTTCCTTATTTACTGTAATTATTATATCACGGTTTTTGTTAAAAGTCAAATTTGTGAAAGTTTATAAGGAAAATTGCAGAAGGTTTATGTTTTGGGAAGGATTAAGTCTCTCCTTATTTTTTCGATGGCCTCTTTACGAATTTTCTCTCTGGTCTCTTTTAACCACTCTTTGAAATTGGTTACTTTGATTCTCATATTTCAACACCCTCTAATTCATAAATATCTACAAAACATTCTTTTGGTAACGTGTAGGTGCCATCTACATTTTGTTTAATATAAACTATTATAGCCGGTGTCATTATACCTGGAAGATAATTATCATTTTGACAATATAATGGCACAACACGGAACTCTTCGCTACTCGAGCTAAAATATGTTACGTAATGAGTACCTGTGTAGTTTCCATCAGTGCCATTATACACGTCCCCCGTAAATAAGTAGTACGATTCCCATACTACAAAGATATCTACGTCAATATCGTCACCTTCTGCCATATAGGGGACATCATCCGGCGTGCCAAGCACAACTTTTAGGATGCGACGGGTATCTTCTGCTTCCCACAGTTCTATACCATCACCGTAATTCGAAAATTCATGCGCGCGATAAATATTACCGTTTATGTCAATTTCATCGCCTTCATAAAGCTCACAATAATCTATTAAATTTATACGCTTAAAAAGCTTCCATCCGGCAGAAGAAGAAGTTTTACCCTCTTCAACGCCAGCGGCATAAACTTCATCAACCCCCGCCGCAATTCCGTCGAGTGTTAAAGGTTCTTCTCCACCAGTTTTTGCTCTAATCGCGTCAGCAATAGCTGTCATTTTTTCATTAAAAGTTGCCATTACCAAGAGCCTCCTAAAATTTCTTCTTCAATCGTAATTTTAAGTGCGGCAAGAGCGTCATCAACATATTGTTTAGTAGTAGCATGTTCGCTTTTAGTGGGGGTGCCAACAACTAAGATCCCCTTGTCTCCTCTCTCTGCTATACTCCAAGATGATGCCTATGCGAACGCTATGGGCTGCATCTTTTGTTTGCCACCCTCGATGATATAGGCTTTTGTGCCCGACTCGGTGGATTTATTAAGTTTGCCGTCAAGAGGAATCTTGATTATTGCGAGAGGCTATTCTTGTTCTGATGTATAGAGCGCCAAAACATTTGCCTCGCTATCAAACTCCAAACGCAAGCCGTAAATCATTCCAGTAGCATAACCAAGCGCCTCACCAATACTGTTCCAAACACCACCAGACTGCACAAGATTTGAGCTGCCCTCTGTGGGCAGAACATCAGCATTAGCAACAAGATTTTCTACATACTGACTTGCAAATTCCTCTGCAACTTGAGGAACCCAACTATAAACTCCACCAGAGCTGATTAGTCGCAAACTGCCTTCAGTCGGAATTTCGTCAACGGGAATGTTCTTAATTTGTTCAAGAACATATTTTTCCAATGTAGCGGTCTGCTCACTGATCTGGGTCTCTAAAGCCGCAATTTCGTCATCAGTGTAAACTTTTAGTTCAGCAACTTTTTCATCAACATACCCCTTTGTTGCATTAGGATCAGCAGGACGACGAGGATGACCAATAGTGCCCTCTCTTATAATAGACGTGAAAACTGGGATCTCTGTCGCAGTAGTAGAAATTTCATCTCCCGCAATAACACCAACAAGTAATTGCGTGCCATTTTTCACATAAGGAATCGCGGCTTTTCCGTCTTTAATTTCCTCGTCCCAATAATATTTATTCCAAACAAAACGAGCATACAAGGGTAAAGAAGACCAGTCTTCGTCAAAAACAAAAGAAAGAACATAATCCTCATTTTCAGCGACAATTCCCTGTCCCTCGTAAGATGCTATCCTGTTATTAATTTTTACTTGTAATTCTGGCATTGTTATAATACCTCATATTTATTTTTGGAGAGGAGTTTGACTCCTCTCCTTTTATTAATTATAAATAGTAGCGAATTCTTTCTGGTATATTTTTTATGGCCTCAGGATTAAGCGACTTGATTTCAGAAAACCACTCCATAATTTCGGGGTCGTCTACTTCTCTGCCGCGCGTGACTGCCTTTTCCCAAATATCAAATGCGGCAAGAAGAGGTTTTCTCAATTGTCGAAGAGCGTCTTGTTCCGCAGATGTTCCTTTTAATAATTCGATACTATTGCTATCAATTGGCTTTCTTTTTATAATTCTCATAGACTCTCTCCATTAGTAAAATATGTCTAAGTGATTGTTATCTATGGACCACCTGTTGTTGTACCATCTTTTGATATTGTACTTTCTGTTCCGTTTGGCCATACTGTATAAGAATTTGTCATTGTTATTTTTTCTCTGTCGCCGTTACTGCGATAAATAGTTTGGTTTAAAAGATCAACATATTCCTGACTACCTAACTTAATTGAGGTCTCTGGCGCCATTACCGACTCCTCAGAGCCATTAAACGATCTAATACCATAGAAAGTAATTTCACTATTGCCATTGTTCTCAATACGACTTACTAATGTCTTACTGCCACTAACAACATTGTCGGGTGTTACCCACTCAGAAACATCGCTACTCTCAAAAGTAGTTTCTAAAATTTGTGCCTGCCATGGAAGCGTTTTTAAAAAGTCCACTTTACTCGTTAAAGTTTCAAGGTCTGAAACAATAACAGGAATTTTGTCTTCTATAAGCTGTATTCTTAATTCTTGCTCTTCAATTAAAATCTATAAATCTTCTAAAGATGCAAAAGAATAATAAGTTTGTCGGACGGTCAATGTGGGCGCGCCGACTTCGTAAGAGGGGATTATTTCCTCTTTTCCATTTTCATCTTCTATTAACAAATAAGAATTGCTGTTAGTGCTGTATATGGTTTCAGTAGGTGAGCCTGCAGTTTTTCCATAAAGAACTAATGCAAGAGCGTTCCAATTTGCTTTCCAATCGTCGAGCGTGGTGTACTTTGAATTTCTAACATAAAAGTTGTAGTCGCTATATCCTCTTACCATGTAGAAAGTTTTATCTTCACTTAATGTCTCGTCATATTTATATTCAGAAAGCATAAAGTTTGCTGAATAAGGACTCCCCACCTAAAAGAGTTTATCAATATAAAGCGAAAAGGAGACTACGCCACTTTCTATTTGTGTTGTTGTTTTCAGTTTGTCAGCACTAATTTTACTTGGAAGACTAGTGCCTTTGAAATAATCATATAAAGTAACAACGTTTGGAGAAGAGAAAATTAAATACGACCACCTGGGAATTTCTATACCTTCGTCATGACCTAAAATTTCTACTTTATTTTCCCTAGCGCTGTTTCCATTAGAATCTGTGCATCTCACACTTTTAAAACGCGCATGCTGGGGGCCTTCGCTCTCGTCAAAGACTGTATCACCATCAATTCTTAATACGCGGGTAGTAGGAAGAACGCTTTCGGGAAGTTCACCGTACCCCGTTGGAATATTTATACCTGTTGTGGAAGAAGTGAAAGTTCTTGTGGCTTCATATTCAGATAAGCCACCGGTATAGTGCAAATCAAGAATTAATTTATTAATATCATCAATTCTATTTTCTAACTCTTGTACTTCCTCGCTTGAGGCTCCTGAGCCGCCACCGCCTCCTTGGCCAATATTCTTAACTTCGCTAATTACCTTGCCATTGGCAGTAAGTTTTAATGTTTTTGTTGCACTGTCATATGACATTGCGTCTGCTTTTTCTTTATCTAAAACATCAATGTCACTTCCTATTTCGTCAAGGGCAGAAGATAAACCAGCTATTGCATCGATTGAATGCTAATTGGGATCATATCTTCCTCTAAGTTCACTATGTTCTGTAATACTTACAACATTATCAACATATTTTTTTACTCCGCCAGAGGTTATAAGATATTCGCTATCGTCTCTGGGTTCGTCATCTATTTTTGCTAAAAAATAGGATTGATATATAGCGAT
This sequence comes from Acutalibacteraceae bacterium, assembly GCA_045655905.1. Taxonomy (GTDB): domain Bacteria; phylum Bacillota; class Clostridia; order Oscillospirales; family Acutalibacteraceae; genus UBA737. The sequence continues at coordinate 62,771 of JAZOQF010000193.1, forward strand.
GCTACTATTAGCACCACGCCAACCAAAAGCTGTTTCTTTTCCGCCATGAAATACTGTATATGTAAACTTATTGTCGTCAGTATAGGAAGCACTACCGGTATTACCACCAAAATCATATGCTATTCTATCTGTCTCAAAAGTGATTACTCCAGGACCAGTTAATTTAGCTATACCTTGTGGGATAAGAAGTTTGCTTTTAACATTTCCGTCAGCATCTGTGCTTTCAATATAAGACAAACTTGCTCCTGCAGCAACTCTTATTTCATAAACAGTTGTTAATGTACCGTCGACTACATAAGCACCATTTGCTGTCTCTCTTGTGGTAAAAAATGAGTCGCGGCGGCTTGACATCTCTTCCTCGGTTTCTCCACGAGAAAAAATTTCAGGGACACCTTCCAAGTTATTTGTAACTACTTCTTGAATTTGTGCTGTCGCGGCTTTTAAGTATTCCTGCACTGCACCAACAGTAGGGACAGTAGTTTTAGACTCTTCTTGTCCGTCCATGGACATACTTTCGGCAATTTCAAATTTGTAATATCTGATGACTTTTGCAGCAATGTTGTCAGTGTCCATGCCACTTGCCGGAGATACCTAAATTCTGTAGCCATCATCAGTTTTGATTACTTCGTATTCTAAATAAATTTCTTCATAAGAAGTGTCGTCCCCTTTTACAAAAAATACACTTATTTCTTCATTTGGATCTGCTGTTATACTCTTTGCCCAGGGGCTATTTTGATGCTTCGTAAAGTCAGACAACGGAAAAGAATTCAACGTAGCATAACAATAAGAAGAAGGTATATTAAAAATTGTCTGTCTCGGAGCCAATCTTGAAGGAGTTTTTGTAAAAGTAATTGTACTATTCCATAAGTCTTGCTCAGTTGGCAAATAATAACCACCGGCACTATCTCTAAACAATGTAAAAGTAGGAATTCCGGCATCAGCATTTTTTACAAAAATTTCATCTTCATGCGGCGCAAGTTGCTAAGGCTCATCATAATAAGCAATTTCTCCAGATTTTTCAATAACTTTGCCATAGCTATAAAATCCAGTGTTATTGGGGATATTTTCATAAATGCTTGTGCCAAGATTGTCACGATCAAAAATAATATACAAGGGAAGGACGGCAGTTTTATCAATTGTTTCCCCTATTCCATAAGTATCTATTACATAAGCAAATATGGAACCGCTAGCACCAGATAAAACTATTTTGACTTGATGCAGATTCTCTCTGTCGGGGTCTCCTTCATAAAACCAGCTTTCAAAATTTTGACAAGCTCCGGCTTCTTCTTCTCTTGCCTTATTGTAAAAATAATTTTTAGGCTTAAAAGCGTATGCTTTTTCCACTATAGGAACAAGCTCACCGCCGTTATCCACTTTTACAACTTCAATTAAGTCGCCTGTATAAAAACCACTATATTTTCCGTAAGGATGAACGAACGCATATTCGCCATATTCTTTACTAAACTGAATATAGCCATGCTGTAATAAATCTCTGCTAATTCTTTCCGAGTCTTTTCTGACCTGCGCAACTTCGCGGTCAATAATCCGCATATTCGCGTTAATTGTGCTGCCCCAGTTTGTGGAGCCTTGCGAGGGCAAACCAAGTTTCAAATTCTTTGTCTGAGCCATTACTCATCCACCTCGTCGCTGTCTTCGCTCTCTGCCTCCTTTTCTTCAAGGCTTCCATCTAATTCAAGAGCAAAAACATATTCATTAATCAACTCTTCAAGAGAGCTAACTCCTTCGCTTTCAAGCAATGTTTCCCAAGTCGCGGGAAAAGTGTCTTTAATGGCTTTTTCCACCCAAGCAAGTTTTTCTGCACCACGCCCAGAGCCAGTAAAATGTTTCTCGGCAACTTTAATGCAAAAAACGATGAAATTCTCGACCATCTCAGCTCTCTCCTTATCGGAGGCACGATAAAACTTGATAGCGAAAAACGCCGCGATTCCGGCTACCGCAACAGCGGCAGCGACAGCAATCCAAAGTCCGAGGTTAGACGACTCTTGAACTACTGCAGAAAGGGTCAATAATTCTTTCATTTTTTCACCTCACATTACAAATGTAATGTTCTTTCTTTTATTTCTTCTGTACGCCCCTGATTCCAATACTGGCTACCGATATAACCGCAAGTTCGACGAGCAACATTCATTGTGTTTTGGTCTTGGTTATGGCAATTAGGACATTCCCAAATAAGCTTACCATCTTCATCCTCAACAATTACAATTTCACCGTCATACCCACACTTCTGACAATAGTCACTTTTGGTATTCAGTTCGGCATACATAATATTCTCATAAATATACTAAATTACCGCAATTACTGCGTCCAAGTTATTCTACATATTTGGAACTTCTACATAGCTAATTGCGCCACCAGGAGATAGTCTCTGGAATTGCGCTTCAAAAGCTAACTTGGCAAAAGCATCAATCTATTCAGTAACATGGACATGATAACTGTTAGTAATATAGTTGCGGTCAGTAACTCCTTCAATTATTCCAAATCTTCTCTGCAAACATTTTGCAAATTTGTAAGTTGTACTTTCCAAAGGAGTCCCATATAAACTATAATCAATATTTTCAGCAGTTTTCCATTTCTTGGTATAGTAATTAAGTCTTTCCATAATTTCTAATCCAAGTTTTGTTCCTTCTGCCGAAGTAAGTTTCTGACCAATTAACGCATAAACGCACTCCCAAAGTCCCGCGTATCCAAGCGAAATTGTGGAATATCCGCCATGCAAATATTTGTCAATTGTTTCGCCCTTTTGCAAACGAAGTAGTGCGCCATGCTACCACAAAATGGGAGCAACATCAGAAACAGTTCCAGAAAGGCGTTCATGTCGCAATTGCAATGCCTGATGACAAAGTTCACAACGCTCTTCAAGAATATTCCAGAACGCATCTAAATCTTTGTCAGCACTCAGCGCAACATCGACCAAGTTAAGTGTAACTACACCCTAATTAAAACGACCGTAATACTTTGGATTGCCATTTTCATCAACATAAGGTGTTAGAAAACTACGGCAGCCCATACAGGTATAGCAATTACCATTGCCATTTGCATCGATCTTTTCTTGCAGCATAATCTTTTCACTAATGTAATCAGGTACCATACGCTTTGCAGTGCATTTTGCCGCAAGTTCGGTCAAGTAATAGTAGGGCGAACCCTCTCTTATATTCTGTTCTTCAAGCACATAAATTAGTTTAGGGAATGCAGGAGTAAAGTCGGAGGCCAAGCGGTCTTAGGAAGACAAATTAAATCC
>JAZOQF010000194.1:0-2154 GCA_045655905.1 Acutalibacteraceae bacterium
ACTAAAATATTCATCAAAAAAGGAATATCCGCTTTTTCTACAAAGGCCACCGTAAAACTGAATGGCGAGGAAAGAAAGAAGAAGAAAACTCCGTAAAAATTCATGCCACCGGCATTCGAAAAATTTAAAAACAAGGAGGAGTTGCCCGCCAGAATGTCCTTAAAATCGCAAAACAAAGGGATTAATTGCTGATTCATATCACACCAGGTAACAGTACCCCAACCGAATGGGTACATACCCTCGGTGAAAAAGGCAAACAGCAGGACAAATAAGGTAAGACAAAAAGCACCGACCGAGCCGTAAATTTTTAGTCCTTTTTTCACTTGTTTTCCCTCCTTTTTTATCGACTTTATAAATAGATTTTACCATAATATAAGTTTTTTGCAAGTTTATTTAAAAAATGTGCAAAAATGCTTTATTTTTTTAAAGTGTTATGGTATAATTTATCATGTATATTTATGTGTAAAGGAGGGCTTTCTAAGATGCGAAAAATTTTAGCTTTAAGTTTAGGTTTAATGATGCTATTTCTGCTTTGCGGATGCGATGGTTTAAAGGCGGATACGGCAGAACTTTTGTCCCCTCCTGCCCTAACAGGTGATATATATCCTATTGACGAAGCTATCAAAAAAAGCGTTACTACTGCCTACACTTTGGAGTACCCTTCACGTGGCACCTATCGTTCGGCAATAGTTCAGCACGATATAAACAAAGACGGTATTTTAGAAGCCTTTGCTTTTTATAGCACACAGGATAGAGAAACCGCCACTATGAACATAAATGCCGTTGTTAACAAACAGGGCGAATGGAAATCCGTAGCAACACAGAGCATTAGCGCCGGTGGTGTTGACCGAATTGATTTCTGTGACCTTGACCACGACGGTGTTGATGAAATTTTAGTGGGTTGGGAGATTTATGGTACAAGTGAACTCAAACTTGCAGTTTACAGTTTAGGCGAAAAAACTCTGACACAGCGAATGTTAGAACAGTACACCCACTATAATTTTTGTAATTTGGACAAGGATGATAAAAACGAAATTTTTATTATTCGTTCTTTCCCCGCTGAATTCAGAAACACAGCACATCTGTATTCGCTGACATCGGTTGGCGTCACCTTGATTTCTTCTTGTGAACTTGACAGTACGGCAAAAACCTTTAATCACCCGATAATTTCTACTCTGTCAAACGGAGTTCCCGCGGTATATATCGACGAAATTAAGGGTGTGGGAGCGGTTACAGAGGTTATCTTCCTTGAAAAGGGCGAACTTAAAAATCCGCTGATGAACACAGAAACGAGAGAAACCACCGCCACGCTCAGAAGTGCAACCCTTGAAACGAAAGATATTAACGGAGATGGGATTTTGGAAATACCCGTAAGGCGAGATGTTCCTACCGTTACAAAAACCACCGAGGGCGAAAAACAGTACCTTACCGAATGGTGTTCTTTTGGTGGCGAACAATTAACGGTACGTCTCACGGCATTGATGAATGTGAGTGAGGGGTATTACTATTCAATACCTGCGAAATGGGTTGAAAAAATTGCGGTTTTGCGTGACTCGGAAAATTCACTGACCGAAATTTACCGTTTTGACAGCGAAAATAATGTTTCGGGTGAACGCTTGCTTTACATAAAGGCGGTTAAAAAGTCCGACTGGGAAAAGGGTGTTTACAAAAACGAAGATCTTACCGAAATTGTGAACAATGGCGAGACGGCATTTGTTTGCCACGTATCCGATGCCGCAAAGCAGGACGGCATAACAATCAAAGAAATTAAAAACAGTTTGAAATTTTATTAGGAGGGAAAAGCTTGAAAAGAATACTTATTGTTGAGGACGAAACCGCTATAAGAGAGTTCGAAGCTATTAACCTTAAGCGTGTTGGCTATGATATTACCGAGGCAGGCTCGGGTGAGGAAGCGCTTGAGATTTACGACAGCGATTTTGAGGGTTTTGATATTGCTTTGTTGGATATTTCAATGCCCGGTATGGACGGCTTTGCCCTTTGCAAAGAACTCAGAAAAAGAAGCGACACCTTGGGCATTATAATGCTTACTGCTCGTACGCAAGAAATGGATAAAATAAGCGGTCTTATGCTTGGTGCTGACGATTACATAACAAAACCGTTCAGTCCAACCGAACTGCTTGCACGTGTAGATTC
>JAZOQF010000195.1:0-6859 GCA_045655905.1 Acutalibacteraceae bacterium
ACAGCAACAGCACCGCTTTCAACTTCGCTATCACCGATAACGAGCATATAAGGTACCTTTTGAAGTCTGGCTTCACGAATCTTATAACCGATTTTTTCGTTACGGTCGTCAAGTTCAACACGCATACCCTTTGCTTCTAACTGCTTTTTAACATCGTAAGCGTAGTCAAAATGTCTGTCAGCAATGGGTAAAATCTTAACCTGTGTGGGTGCTAACCACATTGGGAATGCACCTGCATATTTTTCAATAAGAAGTGCCAATGTACGTTCATAACAACCGAGTGAAGTTCTATGAATAATGTAAGGATTCTTCTTTTGTCCGTCACGGTCAACATATTCCATACCAAATTTTTCGGCTAACATCTGGTCAATTTGAATGGTGATAAGGGTATCTTCCTTGCCGTAAACGTTTTTAATTTGAATGTCTAACTTCGGACCATAGAATGCAGCTTCACCAACGCCAACCTTATATGGAATTTCAAGTCCGTCAAGGATTTTTGACATCATATTCTGTGCTTCATCCCATTGTTCCTTAGTACCGATATATTTTTCAGTATCCTTAGGATCCCATTGTGAGAAACGGTAAGAAACATCTTCGTAAAGACCTAAAGTTTTAAGCATATAAATTGCAAGTTCCAAGCAGGACTTAAATTCGTCTTCCAACTGTTCGGGAGTACACATTAAATGACCTTCCGAAATAGTGAACTGACGAACACGGATAAGTCCGTGCATCTCACCCGATTCCTCATTTCTGAAAAGGGTTGAGGTTTCATTGTATCTAAGCGGTAAATCTCTGTAAGAACGAGCGCGGTTTAGGTATGCCTGATACTGGAACGGACAGGTCATAGGACGGAGTGCAAAACATTCCTTTGTTTCATCCTCGGGGTCGCCGAGCACGAACATACCGTCTAAATAGTGGTCCCAGTGACCTGACAACTTGTAAAGTTCACGTTTTGCCATATAAGGAGTTTTGGTCAACTGCCAACCTCTCTTATACTCCTCATCCTCAACAAAGCGTTGCAAGGTCTGAATAATTTTAGCACCCTTTGGAAGCATAATCGGAAGACCTTGACCGATAACATCAACAGTGGTAAAGAGTTCCAACTCACGACCTAGCTTGTTGTGGTCACGCTTTTTAGCCTCTTCAAGCATTGTTAAATGTTCTTCGAGCATTGATGCCTTGGGGAAAGCAGTACCGTAAACACGGCAAAGCATTTTATTATCGGAACTTCCTCTCCAATAAGCACCTGTAGCAGAGGTTAACTTGAACGCCTTAACAGCGCCTGTGCTCATAAGATGAGCGCCTGCGCACAAATCGGTGAAATCGCCCTGAGAGTAGAAACTGATTTCATCACCCTCGGCAATAGCCTCTACGAGTTCTACCTTATAAGGCTCGTTTTTCTCTTTAAAATATGCGATAGCCTCATCACGAGACGTAGTAAAACGTTCAAGAGCGATATCCTCTTTCACGATTTTCTTCATTTCTTCCTCGATTTTAACAAGGTCCTCAGCAGTAAAGCTGTTTTCAACGTCGAAGTCATAGTAAAAACCATCGTCAACAGCAGGGCCTATAGTTACAAGTGCTTTCGGGAAAAGGCGCTTTACAGCCTGAGCCAAAATGTGTGATGCTGTATGGCGGAAAGCCCACTTTCCGTAGTCATCATCAAATGTTAAAATTTCTAAAGAGCAGTCCTCTAAAAGTTCTGTTCTCAAATCCTTGTTTTCGCCGTTAATTCTCACAGCACAGGCACTTTTTGCAAGTCCCATGCTAATGCTTTTTGCTACCTCATAAGCTGTGATTCCGGAATCAAATTCCTTAACCACATCACCCTTTAAAGTTACTTTAATCATAATTTTCCTCCAAAAAAATAAACTCCGCCCTGAAAGACAACTGTCCTTCGGGACGAAGCAAAATTCTCCGTGGTTCCACCCGTATTTTCGGCAAAGCCGAACACTCTTTCACCTTTAACGCAGGTCAGACGGCAGGGTTGCTACACCGAGCACTCCGAGGTGGTCTCGCCAAGTCTTGCATTATACGGGTTTTCAGCCTGTGCCCCATACTCTCTGAAACGCTTGTTTCTTAGCTACTGTCCTCATCAACATTTTACACTAACATTTTATATCTCCCTTTATTTTTTGTCAAGAGTTAATTGCAAAATGGTGTCAAATGGTTTCAAAAAGGTAAAAAAGTTGATTTTAGAGGCAAAATATGATATAATTCCCACGTATGTACACATCGGAGGTGTATTTATGAACGATTTTGAAAACAAGGATTTATATAGCTTTGACAATTCTTCAAACAAAATTGAAAACGGAGAAACGAGCTTTGACCTTAACAGTTTTTCTTCCCGCAGCTCGAACGACACCGAGGATATAAGTTCTAAATCCAAACGCAAAAGCAAGATTACCAAAAAGCAACAGGTAATTAAAGTTGCGCTAACGGTATTTTTAATCGGTCTTATCACATTTTCGCTTGTGGTGGGAGCGTTCTTGTTCTACGCCTTTACAATTATTGACCCTACAATGGACGAGGACTTGAATAACTTGGCGCTTGATTTCACCACAACCGTTTATGTTGACGACGGCAAAGGAAACTATAAAGAATATCGCCGTTTGCACGCCGAGTTCAACCGCATTTGGGTGGACTATGACAAGGACGCTGCAAAAGAAGAGGAAAAAGGTTACGAGGGAATACCCTACAATCTTGCAATGGCATTTGTTGCTATTGAGGACAAGAGTTTCCTTGACCACAACGGCGTTGACTGGAAACGTACCTTTGCGGCATTTGTTAATGAGTTTTTGCCCATTTCAAATTCCCGTTTCGGTGGTTCCACCATCCCGCAGCAGTTAGTTAAAAACCTTACCGATGACCGCTCCCAAAAGGCAAGCCGTAAGGTGAGAGAAATTATGAGAGCGAGATACTTAGAGGACAACTACTCTAAGGACACTATTCTCGAATGTTATCTCAACACAATTCCTATGGGTAACGGTACCTACGGTGTTGAGGTTGCCGCAAACTACTATTTCGGCAAAACAGTTAAGGACTTAACCCTTGCAGAGTGCGCGAGTTTAGCTTCCATCACAAAGGCTCCGTCCTACTACTCACCCGACAAAAACCCCGAAGAAAACAAGCTTCGCCGTGACGTTGTTTTGAGAGAAATGAAATCTCAGGGCTACATCACTAAAGAAGAGTGCGAAGAAGCTATTAACACCGAGTTAAAGGTTACCGCCGTTAAAGAGGTTTTAAATCAGAACGAGGTTAACTCCTACTTTATTGATGCCCTTATAAACCAAGTATCAACCGACCTTTCCAAGAAATACGGATACGATAAATCACACGCTGAGCAGCTGTTCTACAACGGCGGTTACAAAATCTATGCTACCGTTGATACCAAAATTCAAACCGATGCCGAAAAGGTTTTCGCCGATGAGGCTTATAAAATCAAAAACAAAAACGGTGATTTACTGCAGTCGGGTATTACCGTTCTTGACTACGAGGGCAGAGTTAAAGCAATGGTTGGTGCTTTGGGCGAAAAGACCGAGAACAGAGGTTGGAACAACGCTATTGATGCTGTTCGTCAGCCCGGTTCTACTATGAAGCCAATCGCCGCCTACGCTCCTGCTGTTGAAGATGATTTAATAACATTCTCAAGCATTCTTAACGATACCAAAACCAACTACAACAGTTGGACACCTGTTAACTGGTACGGCTCATATTGGGGCAACGTTACAACCCAGTACGCTTTAGAGCGTTCTATCAACGCAGTTCCCGTTTACATTGTTAACAAGATGAAGCCTCAAACCTCATTTGATTTCCTTACACAAAAATTAGGTATTACCACTTTGAACCCCGAGGACGTTAACCTTTCTCCATTGGGAATGGGCGGTACTAATGGTGGTCTTAACACACTTGAATCTGCCGCTGCATTTGCAGTCTTTGGTAATGGCGGACGTTACTACGAGCCCGCTTTCTACTCAAAGGTTACAAACCAAGAGGGCAAGATAATCCTTGAAAGAAAGCCAACACCTAAAGTGGCTATAAGTGAAGATACCGCAACCGTTATGAATCATCTTTTGCAAGGCGTTGTTTACGGTTCTCAGGGCACAGGTAAAGGTGCTGCAGGTTATATCCCGAATATGAAGATATACGCTAAAACCGGTACTTCCAACGACCAAAACGACCTTTGGTTTGTGGGAGGCAGTCCTTACTATGTAGCATCTTGTTGGTGCGGTTACAAAACTATGCAACCTATTGCTACTTCCTACAGCGGTATTGCTATGAAACTTTGGGGTGGCGTTATGTCAAAAGCGCACTCAGGATTAAAAGTTAAAGAATTTGAGGATAGTTCCTACACAGTTAAGAAATACTATTGTAAAGCGAGTGGTAATTTGGCAACCGAAGGCTGCCCCGAAACGTCGGTTGGTTGGTACAAGAAGAGCAACATACCCGAGCTTTGCACAGCCCACACAGGCGAAGCTTTAGCCGAGCCCACAAAAGAGGATATAGAGGGCACCTCATCTGACACCTCTTCCACCTCATCCACAGCACAATAAATTAAAAAAGCAGGGTTTTCATACCCTGCTTTTTAGGAGCTTTTATGTTGAATTTCAAAAGCATAACATTATCGGACAAGCCTCTCTTGGAAAGTTTTTTGGCAAACTCCAAAGAAGTGTCTTGCGAAAACACCTTTGTTAATCTTTATGTTTGGCAAAAGGCCTACAACAACAAAATAGCTATTTTAGACGATACCCTTTTCATCCGTTACGGCGAAAAGGGTAATGAAAACTACCGTCTGCCCATTGGCGGTGACCTTGAAAAAGGGTTAAAGACAATTATCGAGCATTGCGGCGAGTTCCCCACCTTTTGGAATCCTGTAACCGAAGATTTTAGCCATTTGCCGAAATGGTTCACAGAAAAATATGATATGCTTCCCGCAAGGGATAGTTTTGATTATATTTATCTTACAACCGATTTAGCCGAGCTTTCGGGCAAAAAATATCATTCAAAGCGAAACCACATAAGCGCTTTTTCGAAAAAATATGACTGGCATTATGAGGAAATAACACCTGAAAACGTCGAAAAGATTATGGAGTGCGCTAACGAGTGGTACAGCCAAAACGCAGAGCGACTTGACCACTTTGCCCTTTGCGAGCAAGAAGGCATTAACACCGTTTTGCAAAACATTGAAAGCCTTGAGGTTGCGGGCGGCGCCATTTTCATTGGCGAAAAGGCGGTTGCATTTACACTTGGCACTCCTATTAACGACAATATTTTTGACATTTTTGCCGAAAAGGCATTACCTGAATTTTCGGGTGCTTATGCTGTTATTAACAACGAGTTTGCAAAAAGGTTGACAAAGTACAAATACCTCAACCGTGAGGACGATATGGGGCTTGAGGGACTGCGACGTGCTAAACTTTCCTACCGCCCGAATGTAATCCTTGAAAAATATATTTTCAAACCAAAGGACAATGTATGAAAACTGAAATAGAAATTTATGAACAAAGTTTTGGTGTGGACAAAGAGTTTGAAGCAGAACTCTTTAAAATCCCACCCGAAACACTTGAAATAAACGGCGACACCGTTTCAGAACTTTTTTTACTGCCCTGTGAAATTGTTAAAAACGGCAAAATACACAATGCTAATTACATTTTTGCTGTTGCCACAAAGAAAACCGAGCGAAAAAAGGGGTATATGAAAAAACTGCTGAGCAGAGTAATAGCGGACAACAATATTTTAATATTACGTCCTATAAGCACTGATTTAATCCCGTATTACGAAAATTTCGGCTTTAAAACCTACACCGCCACCGATAATGACAATGCTGATTTTTTCATAAATCCGGTAGACACCTTTAAAGCCTTAGCCGATTTCGAGGGTGGATCAAACGGTGGAGATTTTACCCTTATGGCAATAGGTTGTCCCTTTGATTTAAACGGTGTTTCCTTTAAATTTTCTATGCCGTAACTACTGACAGATTTTGAGTTGTAAAGGCTCTTCTTTGTCGGTAGTTACTTTTTTTATGCGAATTTTATACTCGGTGTGGGTGTCGCTTTCGCTTTTACGGAAATTGACCGTAACCCCGCCCGACCTTAAAGTATCAACCAATTTTGCAAGGCTGTTTGAAAAAATCTTAATGTCGCCAATAGAAAATTTTCTAACCGCCTTTTCAGATACAGTTTCTTCCTCTTCTTTTACAATCGGTGGGTTTAAAACGGAGAAAATGTATTTCTCGGCTTGTGTAGAACTTAAATCTTCATCAATTATTTTTTGAAGTGCCATACCTCTGCCCTCTTTTGGTAGATTAAGAAGCGCCAAGGCGTGTGCCTCACTAAGGTTTGCTTCACTAATACGCTTTACAAGACGCTCTTCAAGTCTTAACACCTGAAGTTTCCTACTAAGCTCTGTTTGTGAAATACCTAAAAAAGCCGAAATTTGTGAATATGATAATCGCTTTTTAGTAATCAGATATTCAATCGCTGCAGCCTCATCAAAAAAGGATAGATATTGGCTTCCGATATTTTCTGCCAACGAATACAAAATGGCAATATCGTCATTAACATTATGTATAACACAAGGGACACGTCTGAGCCCTGCCATTAAAGCCGCTTGTAGTCTAAGGCTGCCTGAAATCAGCTCATAAGTACCCTTTTTTATGCGCCTTACAAGTAACGGTTGCAGTACACCGCTTGCGGCAATGCTGTCCCTTAACAAATTTAGTTTATTCAAATCAAAATCTTTTCTCACGGCAAATTGCTGTCTTTTAATATTCCTTGGGTTTAACATTCTGATACGCTTTTCGCCGATAGTGTGCATTAAATTCCCTACCCTTCTAAGACATTATCTAAAACAACATTCA
>JAZOQF010000196.1:0-12927 GCA_045655905.1 Acutalibacteraceae bacterium
CCACTTAATGTGAACGGGATTTTTGGAGCTGCTAACCAGAGTCGAACTGGTGACCTCATCCTTACCAAGGATGCGCTCTACCTCCTGAGCCATAGCAGCATTTTTGCGACTTTGTAATTATACTTGAACTTTCACACAAAGTCAAGCAAAATTTTGTTTTATTTAAAAAACACTTGCAAAATCTAAAGGATTGTGATAAAATTCTAAGGTAAATGCTATGATAAAGAAAAGTAGTAAGGTTTAGCCTTTCAGAGAATGTCTGCCTTGGCTGTGAGCAGACGTAAGTTCTTGCCTTGCGAAGTTCCCTTTTGAGCAGCGGTGCTGAACAACAGTAGGTGCCGACGGGTGAGCCCGTTATAGGTCGGGAGAGTGTTTGCTCTTTGAGCGAAAATGTACGGGTGGTACCGCGGAGATTTTAATGCTTCGTCCTGTTAACAGGGCGGAGTTTATTTTTTTATATAAACTTTTTTAAAGGAGAATATTATGAACGAACAGTTGAATGCTATACTGCTTGACGGTAAAGAACAAGTAGCATTAGCTCAGAACGAAACTGAAATTGAAGCCATCAGGGTTAAATACCTTGGCAAAAAGGGCGAACTTACCGCTATTTTAAAGCAGATGGGCTCCCTCTCACCTGAGGAAAGGCCGAAAATGGGTGCTCTTGTAAATCAGGCTAAGCAAGAACTTGAGGAGCTTATAAACTCCAAGAAAACCGAGCTTAAATCTGCCGAGCAGTTAAAGAAATTGGCCGAAGAAACCATTGACATTACTATGCCTGCAAAGGAAATTAAACCCGGTAAACTTCATCCTCTTAACACCGTGCTTGACGATATGATTAACATCTTCCAGTCTATGGGATTTGACGTTGTTGACGGACCTGAGGTGGAAACCGACCACTACAACTTCGAATGTCTTAATGTTCCTGCTGACCACCCCGCAAGAGATATGCAGGACACATTCTATTTAGCAGAAAATCTGCTCCTTAGAACTCAGACTTCTGCCGCACAAATCCGTACAATGGAAACAAGAAAGCCACCTATCAGGGTTATCTGCCCCGGTAGAGTTTTCCGTGCCGACGAGGTTGACGCTACCCACTCACCTGTTTTCCATCAAATTGAGGGCTTGGTTGTAGACAAGGGCGTTACTATGTGCGACCTAAAAGGTGTGCTTGAAGAGTTTGCACACGAGATTTACGGAAGTGACACCAAGGTTAAATTCCGTCCATCATTCTTCCCCTTTACCGAGCCTTCGGTTGAGGTTGACGTTACCTGTAGTGAATGCGGCGGTAAGGGTTGCCGTGTTTGTAAAGGCAGCGGTTGGATAGAGATTTTAGGTGCCGGAATGGTACACCCGAATGTGCTTCGCAGCTGCGGTATTGACCCTGAAGAATACTCAGGCTTCGCATTTGGTATCGGTCTTGACCGCCTTACCACAACCCGTTATAAAATCAGCGATATTCGTCTTCTTTTCGAAAACGACAAACGCTTCTTAGACCAGTTTTAAGGAGGGGTAAAAATGAAGATTTCACTAAAAGCATTAAAATATTATGTAGACATAAATGTTTCTGTCACAGAACTTTGCGACCGTATGGTAATGGCAGGCTTCGAGGTTGAAAGCATTGAAAGCGAGGGCGACAATTTAGTTAATGTTGTTGCCGCAAGAATTGTGGACATTAAACCTCACGAGGACAGCGACCACCTACAGATTTGCCAGATAGATATCGGCAAGGGAGAGCCAGTACAAATCGTTACAGGTGCTCAAAACATTAAGGTCGGCGACCTTGTTCCTGCTGCACTTAATGACAGTTATCTTCCAAACGGTATGCACATTGTGAGCGGAAAATTAAGAGGTGTGCCCTCAAACGGTATGCTTTGCTCAGGCGGTGAACTCTGCCTTACAGAAGAGGCTTACGAGGGTGCTGGCGTTAACGGAATTTTAATTCTTAAAGAAACCCACCCCGTTGGTACAGATATGCGTGAGGTTTTGGGGCTTGACGATTATATTATCGACTTTAAAATCACAGCAAACCGTCCCGACTGCAACTGCTTCTTGGGAGTAGCAAAAGAAATCGGTGTTGTTTTGGGTACCGAATTTAAGGCTCCTGTTCCTGAGTACAAAACTGTGGGCGGCGACATTAACGACTATGTAAGCATTGAGGTTAAAAACTATGACCTTTGTCCACGTTACATCGGCAGAGTGGTTAAAAACCTTAGAATAAAGGAATCTCCTCAGTGGATGCAAAAGGCACTTTTGGCATCGGGTATGAGACCGATTAACAACATCGTTGATATTACCAACTTTGTTATGCTCGAAACCGGTCAGCCAATGCACGCATTTAACTACAATGATTTAGCCAACAAAAAAATCATCGTTAGAAATGCTACCGAAGGCGAAACCATCACAACACTTGATGGCAAAGATTATAACCTTACACCCGATATGCTCGTTATTGCTGACGGTGAAAAGCCATCCTGCCTTGCAGGTATTATGGGCGGTAAGGAAAGCGAAATCGAAAACGACACCAAGGATTTATTCTTAGAGTCTGCAAAATTCCGCAGAGACAATATCCGTCACACAAGCAGAGCCTTAGGTATCAGAACAGAGGCTAGCGGAAGATACGAGCGTGGCGTTGACATTGTTAATGTTGAATATGCGGCTGAGCGTGCTTTACAACTTATCAGCGACCTTGACGCAGGTGACATTATCGACGGCGTTATCGACTGCAACTGCGGTCTTCCCGAGGACAAAATCATCACCGTTACAACCGACAAGATTTTAGAACTTATCGGTGTTCACGTGGACGATGACAAAATTGTAGAAATTCTTAATCGTTTAGGACTTCCCACCACCATCAACGGCAAGGAAATCACCTGTCGTGTTCCCTCTATCAGAGATGATATTGAGGGCAGAGCCGACCTTGCAGAGGAAGTAATGAGAATTTACGGTTACGACCATATCATAGGCACACCTATGAACGGCGCCGTGGTACGTGGTAAACTTTTACCCGAAAGAATTAAAACCAACAAAATAAAGAAGCTTTTGAGCGGTGCAGGTGCTTATGAAATCGCAACCTACTCCTTTATTGCATCAAAGGCAATTGATACCTTGAATTTAGCAGATGATGACGCTCGCCGTAATCAAATTAAGATTATCAATCCTTTGGGTGATGAGTATTCAACAATGCGTACTCAGCTTACAACAAGTATGCTAACCGTTCTTGCTACTAATATAAACAAGAAAATAGCCGACGGCAGATTTTACGAAATCAGCAAGCGCTTCATTCCAAAGGCATTGCCACTCACCGAGCAACCCGATGAGCTTGCTACAATGTCTATCGGTATTTACGGCAAGGATGAAGATTTCTTCACATTAAAGGGCATAATCGAGGCTATTTGCAAACTTTTAGGCGCTCATACTCAGTATATAAGAAGTAACGAGCCATATCTCCACCCTGGCAGACAGGCTTTAGTTAAGGCTAATAATATGGAAGTTGCAGTTTTCGGTGAGGTACACCCTGCTGTGGCTTCCGAGTACGGCATTGAGCAAAGAGTTTATGTTGCCGAAATCAAGCTTGATGTTCTCCTCGGTATTGAAAAACGCAAAACCATTTATAAGCCACTTCCAAAATTCCCTGCAGTTGAGCGTGACTTTGCAATGCTCGTTGACAAGAGCGTTCCCGTTGGCGATTTAGAGCGTGCAATTTCTTCGGGCGCCGGCAGACTTTGTGAGAAAATCGAGTTGTTTGACGTATACGAAGGCTCACAAATTCCCGAGGGCAAAAAGAGTGTAGCATACAGCGTATGGCTCCGCTCCCCTAACAGCACATTGACCGACAAAGAAATTGATGAAGCAAACGCTAAAATCATCAAAAAGCTTGAAGCTATCGGTGCCGAGCTTAGAAAATAAAACTTGCACTTTAAGGCAAAATGAGATACAATAACAATATAATCGTTGTGAGAGGTGTTATTAATGAATGACAGAACTATGACCTTTTCTATCGGCGACCAAACCGAGCAGATAATTAGAAACACACTTATGCAGGTTTATGACGCTTTGAAAGAAAAAGGATACAACCCCATCAATCAGATAGTGGGTTACATTTTATCAGAAGACCCCACCTATATTACAACTCACAATAATGCCCGTAATCTTATCCGCAAGATTGACAGGGATACTCTGCTTCAGTCATTGGTTAAGTATTACTTGAGTGCATAATATAGCAGTTAAATTAAAAGAACTTGAAAGTTTTAACTTTCAAGGTCTTTTTGAATATAGCTTTTAAATTTTACATGTCAATTTCGGAATTTATGAACACCTTTTTCCACACAGTTTCGCAATAATTACATTCATTGCACTTTTTGTTACAACTTGTAGTTTTCTCAAACCAATCTTTGGGAAATCTATCAGCGTCAATAACATTCGGTGCGAAAAGTGGGCCGTGTCCCGGTTCAAACAAATCAGCAAGGTTTCCGTGATAACTTCCTCTGGCATACGAATCAATAACCATTTCGGGTAACGCATGCATTCTTGTGGCAAGTTTTATATAGTCTACCTTGCCTTTATAGTGATGAATATCCTCGGGTCTTATCCAAGTGTTTTGTAAAAACGCAACACCGTTCTCTTTTTTAGAGAAAAATCCTCGACAAGAACTAGCACCTGCCCAAGGCAGATTTGCTCTTGACAAAATTCCCGCCTCATGCGCTACGGCGTTATCATGAAAAGACTGCATTGAGCAGTTTCTAAGACAACCGCTGTTAGCAAGCATAGTCACACCTTTGCCGTGGCTTTTAAGATATTCACTAAGTGCATCGAACTCTTCGGGGCATCTGTTTATATCCCTATTGATGCAAAATGAATCAAATAAATGCTCAACATACTGAACGCCCTTTATTGTGCCAATTCGCATATTAACAGAAGCCCTGACATCGATATTTCTGTCATACCTATGTACAATTTCTGCAGTAACAGGCGACATAGTAGTGACCGCATCAGGAAGGCAACCATTACTTGCAAGATAGTCAAGAATTGATATAATCTTTCGCTCATGCGACACGCTTAATGCATCATCACCATCGCACGCAGAGTTAAGTAGCAAATCAAGCTTGACACCAAGTTTTTTGATTTCCTGTAGTTCATAGTCTAACTGCTGCTGAACTGTATAATCACGATAGCCTGTCTCACTACCTAACGGACTTCTGCCGGTAGCTACATCAGGAAAAGCAAAATAAACCTCACCAATGTAATCCCGATACAATTTAACTGTATCAGAAAAAAGAGGTTTGTCTTCAGGAGATATGCTATATCCGACAGAAAGCGGTATTCCGTGACGTTCTTTAGT
This sequence comes from Acutalibacteraceae bacterium, assembly GCA_045655905.1. Classification (GTDB taxonomy): domain Bacteria; phylum Bacillota; class Clostridia; order Oscillospirales; family Acutalibacteraceae; genus UBA737. The sequence continues at coordinate 5,339 of JAZOQF010000196.1, forward strand.
CTGCTTCATGATGCTCTATACCCTCAACCTTTTTAGGGCTTAGTACATTCTCCTCGCCAACCACTTCAGGGTCGCTCCAGTCAACCTGCCATGGTCTGCGTCTGCGGAAAGGTTCTTTAAACTTATTCTTAAGCACGCCTCTTGCTTCAAGACTCATCATACATGCTCTTGTACAACCTCTTGCACCGCAAATTGCCTGACCTGTGTTGTACAAAGGTGTAGGTCTCTTGAAGAATGGAGTATGCCATCCTCTTGTAATATTCTTTCTGCCATCATATATACCGCCGATTGATTCATCATCGGTTCTCATACCGCCGTAGAATGTATCGTCACATTTCTTAAGGTCAATATCGCCCCATTCAACTTCGTGACCGGCAAGAGTAACCTTTACAGTCTTGGTTTCGCTGATACAATTACCAGGACATTCTCTAGCACAAGCCATACATCTGTTACAAAGCTTAGGACCGTCATAAATCGGGTCTGGCTCAAGCTCCATCTCAGTAAGTACAACACCGATACGAAGACGAGGACCGAATTCGGGAGTTAAAAACATCTTGCTGTAACCGATTTCGCCAAGTCCTGCAAGATAAGCTGCTATTCTTAAATGAATCATTATATCAGGAGCAGGCTTGCCGGGCGCTACAGGCACACTGAAATTCTTTTTCAAATCACCGTAGTTGTCAATTGCTCTCCAGTCACTCTGATGTCCGATCGGAATAGCTTCATATCCCTCATCTTCAATATGTTTACAAAGATTTATAACTGTCATAGGCATATACAAATATGTAAGTCCGCCATAGTTCATAGCTGAATAGTTGCTAAAGAAAGTTCCTTCTTCAATTCCGCGAAGTGAACCTCTCATAACACGGAAGCCCATAACAATCATACTCTTAGCTTCAGGCATAATGTATCTTGGGTCCATCTGCTTAGGTGCGCCTTCAAATCTATCCATAGAAGCGATACCTACGAGGTCTGCGCCAAGACTTTTAGCCAGTCTTTTTACTTCTTCTTTTGTCATTTTAAAAACTCCTTTCAATTCCTTGTAATTTTATACCTACGTCATAAATCATATCAAATAAAAACAAAAATCACAATACAAAAAGCGCTTTAGCTTTTATAAATTTCGATTACATCTTGCTTTTGGAAAAGCTTTAATATATAATTATAGTGTCAATATACCAAGTTTGGGGTGAAGAAAATTTTTATAGAAAACGATAATTTTACTGTCACCAACGTTGCATATTGCTTCTACAAAAAAGTAACTAAAAATTTCGCATTCAAAACCGATAATCGTCCTATGCACGGACTTGTAATTGTTTTGTCGGGTGAATTAGTCTTCAAATATCACAGTAAGGAATATATACTGCAAAAAGGAGATATTTTCATTCAGCAAAAAAACGATTGCTATTCTGTCAAAATCAATAGTGAAAATGCCGAATACATAGCACTTTCTTATGAATGCGAGCCTACCGATGTCATTGCTAATATTTTTGCCGAGAACAAGGTATTCTGCGGCGAGCATCTAATTAAATATATCGACGCTTTTCGACAGGCTTCGGATATATTTTTAAATTCAGGTGTTTACAGCAAGCCATTAGTTCGTGCGATAATACAGGAAATTATCTGTAATATGATACGTTATAAAGACAGTCACTCTACACCGGTAATCAAAAATCCGGCAGCCGCAGCAAAACATTATATTGATGAATATTCATATAAATTCATCTCATTAGATGATATTTCTCACGCCTCAGGATGTTCCCCTTCGCATCTTCGCAAACTTTTTAAAACAGCGTATGGGGAATCACCCGTCAAATACCTTAACTGTGTCAGAATTGAACGTGCAAAAGAAATGCTTTCTACAGGAATGTTCTCTCTTGAAGAGATTGCGCTTTCGACCGGTTTTCGTAACGTATATTATTTCAGCAGAGTATTTAAAGAATTTACAGGGACATCCCCCGGAAAGTATTCAAAAAAGAGGTCATAACTATGGAAACTAAAAACAAACTCGATTTAACAATGGAAATCTTTGAGCAATACAACAAAAGATTTTTAGAAAAAAGATTAACACACAACCCTAAATTTGCTTATATTCCCGAGCAAAAAGAAGAGATAATACAAACCTTGAAAGACGTCTTGAAATTTGATGACTCGTTAATACCAGAAATCAAAATCCACGACGTGCAAGAGCAAATATTCGAAGGTCTGACCGTCAAACATTTTTTATTTGAATCTTGGAAAGACTTTTACGGAATATCTTCACTCTTTGTTCCTGATGAATCTGTACCGAGACCTGCTCCTCTTATATTAGTTTGTCCCGGTCACGGTGGACTTGGCAGACTTACGGAATCTTATCAAAAAATGGCATTAAACCTTGCGAAAAAAGGCTCCTATGTGTTGCTTTTAGAAAATATTGGTCAAGGCTGTCGTTCGGAGTTTGGACATTTCAATGTGCCCGAGGCTTTTTACTGCGGTCTTACAGTTCAAGGTCTTATCATTGCCGAAACCAGAGCTTGGGTTAAATTTATGAAGAATGAGCCATACATAGATAGCACCCGAATAGGCGCTACAGGCAACTCGGGTGGTGGCACGCTTACTCAATTCCTATCCGCATTAGAGCCTGACATATCAGCCCTTGCCTCAAGTGGATACCCGTCTGAGTATCACTATATCGCAGAAAAGGAATACGAACACTGCGACTGCAATATCTTCCCCGGAATGATAGGTAAACTCGAAATGTGGGAAGTATACAGCATCTTTGCTCCAAAGCCTCTATTCTTGAGCACAGGCTGTTACGACCAACTTATTCCGTTGGAATATTTTAACAGAAGTGCAAGAAAGGTAAATCACATATATTCCGCTCTTAATAAAAGCGACAATTTCAAATTCAAAGCAACCGATACAACTCACTCCTGGGACACTGAAGATTTGAAAGTTATATCCGCATTTTTTAAAGATGTATTCGATTTGCCATCTGACTGCGATTACGCGAGCGACAACCTAATATCACACGATGATGTTACACTGAAATTCCCGCAAAACGCAATTACAACCGCACAAGTAGCACAAAACCTTACGGGAAAAACCGCTCCGAAAGGTGTCCAACTTTATGATGTTTTCAAACCCAAATACAACGGAGAATATGTGAATGCCAATGAAATAGTTGACAATTTTGGCAGAGGCAGAACAATTAGAATTTTCTCTCAATTTGAAGCTTTTCTTAGCGAATAAACAACACATAAAAAAACACCCTGTCGAAAGACAGGGTGTTTTATTTGAATTAGTTGTTTCCTTTGCTTGAATCGTTCAAGGTGAACTTTGCATTGTTAGCTTCGCTCTTCAAAGAAGGAATCTCACGGAAGTTCTGACCGATGTTAACACCGTTCTTATTAAGAGTCTTTTGTAATTCTGCTACGTCAACGTTTCTTGGAGCAACGCCGTTCTTAACAGCTAATGCACAAGCAGTACCTGCTGCCTCACCTAAGGTCATGCAACACATGATAAGACGAGTACCGGATTGACCGGGAATATCAGCAGAAATGTTTCTACCAGCAGCGAGAACGTTCTCAAGACGAACAGGAACTAAGCTACGATAAGGAATATCGTAATAATAGTCACCATCAGGAGCAAGTTCAATCATATTAACTCTTGGGAGTCCATCCTCAGGTGGATATTGGCTACCCCAACCTGCACGGTTAGCAATGTATGCATCTTGGCCATCAGGCAACTTGCCCTTGAACCATTTCATATTTCCGGGGCTTGTAAAGCCGTGTAAGTCAAATCCGTGTTGGCTGATAGCAACAACATCGTCAAAGTGTCTAGCGTAAGCGATATCCATACCGGTAAAGATGTACTCACCTAAGATACGTCTACTTTCTCTAACACCTAACAAAGAACCTGTCTGTGCCAAGTAGCATTGCTCAAAGCCTGGAACATTTTCACGAATAAAGTCGGTCAAAATAGCAGCCTGCTCACGACCCTCAATGTACATACGAGTTAAATCGTCATTGTTAGTTGGGAAGCAGTTTCTTGAGTGAGCCAAACAGATGCTAACCTCGTCCTTACCGCATTTTTCCGGACGATCAGGAACGTGTGTAATCCAGTTAAGATGGTTATCAATCTCGTAAGGCAATTTACCTTCTTTAAGTGCGTTTTTGATTAATTCAATCCACTTAGGATCCTTAAGTCTAACATCACTTTGCTTATATTTCTCGAAATCTACACCACCAAGGATGAAGTCCAAAGAGCAACCCATTGACATACCATCTTCAGGACGGCCTGTCATGGTCTCTCCACCTGCAAAGAATACTAAGTCAGAGTCACCAGTTGCATCAACGAACATCTTACCCAAAACAGCCTTCTTGCCCATTTTGGTGTGGATTACAACGCCCTTAACAGTGTTGCCTTCAACAATAGTGTCAATCAATGGAGTAACAAGTAAAACGTCACAACCATATCTGTTAACCATACGATCAAATACTAACTTATGTATTTCGGGGTTAGAGTTGATTTTGCGAAGTCCGTTATTTGCTTTAAGCTCATCAAAGAACTCTTTACCAACACCACTTGCAAAATCCAATGGGATGTTAACAAGACCCATTGTTGCCAAACCACCTAAAGCAGATGTGTTTTCTATAAGAATAACCTTAGCACCATTTTTGGCAGCAGCCAAAGCAGCGCCAACACCGGCCATACCGCCACCAGCAACAACAACGTCATATTCGCCATATACGGGAATTGACTCATCGCCACGGATAATATAGCCATCTTTTAAATTATAATTTACCATGTTTATATCCTCCTAAACATTATTAATCTACAGTAATTGGAATTATGGCTTCAGCCTGACATGAGGCCTCGCATTTACCACAACCGATACATTTGTCCAAATCTATCTTGGTAGATACATTTTCTACAATATCAATAGCTCTTACCGGGCAGCCATACACGCACATTAAACAAAGTACGCAACCGCCGCCAACTTCATACTTAGTTGCCATAGCACATACCTCCTTTATTATACCCACATTATACTTTTGCAACTATGCAAAGTAAATGCACGATAGCAATAATTATTTGAACAATAATATCATAAATGTTGACATATTGGCGTTTTTAGGCTATAATTATTTCAAAATAATATCATCAGGAGGTCAAAATGAGAGTCGTTGATTTTATGGAACTCAACAAAATGAATTTTGGCATCAGCGATATTTCGGTAATTTATCAAACTCCTCAATGGAACACTCTTGGTTCTTTTAACGAAATGCGTGCGATTAACGGTTTTCTGCTTATCGATGACGGGACCTGCCATTATGAATGGCAAGGCTGTAGCGCCGATTTATCTCACGGCTCGTTAATCTATCTGCCCACAGGTAGCAAAAGGGTTGTTACCGTCACCTCCCGTCCTTTTTCATTTTACCGCATTTCTTTTACAATAACCGACCTGAATAGCGGCGAACCCATTATTTTTACAGAACACCCCTGGTTGGTAACACATAACGTTTCAGAAAAACTTTTTGACCTTAGCCGTAATATGTTGTCGTCCACCTTGTCTCGCAACAATATTTTCAAAAGCACCTCACAAATGTCAGAGTTTTTACATTCTATCTACAAACACTATGACAAAAAAACAAGGAACGGGCGTATCGTTCCCGCTGTGCGATTTATTGAAAGTAACTACACAGAAAATATTAGCGTAGACTATTTAGCAGAACTTTGTGCCCTTAGCAAACCACATTTGTTCCGTCTGTTCAAAAACGAATTTGGAATTTCACCGATTGAATATCGCAATCAACTTAGGATAGAACGCGCAAAAGAATTATTATCAGACGGCGAATGTACCATAAGCGAAATTTCTCAAATATTAGGCTTTGAAAGTGTTTATTATTTCAGTCGTATTTTCAAAGCACATACAAATATCCCGCCCTCGCTCTACTCTTCTTTTGAAAAACATTAGTAAATCTTAAAAATCACAAAAAAAGGCATTACCGACTTTTACAGTCAGTAATGCCTTTTAGCATTTATAATAATTTATTCCCACTCGAGGCACCTTAAACAGTTTTGTTTAGGTTTTATTGTTCCTCGTGGTTTATAATCTTCTTGATACACATAATATTTGTATTATCCGGGCTCACGGCCTCGTGTTATCAAATTGTTATCGATGTTGATAACAGCAATGATTTCACTGCGGACAAACTATGTATCTTTGTATGGATGTTATAAACGATTTTGCTTAAGAAATCAAGAGGCAAAGCTAAAAATATCAGCCCCTGATGAGTTTAGCAGGGGCTGTGTAAAATTATTTAACTTTTTTCTTTCTGCTTAAGGTTTCTAAAACTACTATGCAGGTGGCACTGAGTATCAGTAAGAACCACCACAAAAAGAGATTGGTGTTATCTCCCGTTTGCGGTGCATCGGGCGATCCTTTTTGCACGTTTTTTACGTCGATGGGAGCAAGCGTGCCTTTTTCCTCATTCAGCACCAAATGCAATTCTACGCCTGCGCCGTCCTTGTCGATCAATACGGTATAGGTACCGTCATCAAGTAAGGCAACGTCGGTCTTGTTGTCCTCCCTAAGTGTAAAGGACAAATAGCCGATAACCTTTTCATCTTTCAGTGCCGTCAAGGAGTGTTTCCCCGGCTCTACGTCGGTAAAGACAAAATTGCCGTTTTTGTCGGTCTTGGTGGTCTTTAAGGTAGAACGCAGTTCCAAGTCCACCTCGCTGAGAGGCTGACCGTTCAGCGTAACCTTGCCTTTTACGGTGTAGGTATCTTTGGGCGCTGCAGGCTCATCCTCGGTGGTAACGGTAAGCACCTTATCCTCGTAAACGGGCGCAAGGTCGAGGTAACCGCCATGAAGCAGGTCAGTCACATCCTCACCGTTCAGCATAACCGTCTTAATGACCTTTCCGCTTTCGGCTCGGATCAAAAGTCTCGGTGTGCTGAGTCTTTCTACCGTAAAGCTATCACCACTGACTCCCTCATAAAAGACCTTGGCATTTTCTGCCGAAACGGTGATCTTATGGGTGTCAGGAACGGTAACAGAAATCACAGTAGTTGTTATCTCGTTCTCTGGCTCTGCGGCAAAGGCGGTCACACTACACATACATAGCAGTAAGAAGCATAACAGCAAGGCTGTTATTTTCTTCATAGTGTCGCCTCCTTACGCTTTGTCTTCGTAGGAAACAGTAAAGGTGACGGTATCGGAATAATCGCCTGCGTATGCAGCATTCCAATCGTCAGCTGTAATATTGATGGAAAGCTCGGTTTTATCGCCTTCAGTCAAATAAGTGGCAGAGGTAAAGGCAGTGCCTTCGCCGTCCTTGATGACATAAGGGATTACCTTGGTGTTGTCAATGGCGTTGTTCAGTTCACCGTCGGAGGTCAGTGCTACCTTAATGCACTTGTCGGGATGGATCTGCGAAGCGTCAACTTCGATCTTACCGAAATCCGTTTCGGTGGCATTAAAGACTACATTTACATCGGCAGGAATGGTAACGGTGTAGGTAGGCGCGATGCTGGTGGTAATACCAGCTTCCCCGCCGGTGGTGTTAGCCGCAAAAGCGGTAACGGATAAACTCATCAAA